>JBBRRN010000443.1:0-3471 GCA_038200685.1 Nitrospirales bacterium | reverse complement strand
CGACGCACGGCCCACCGAAGGAAACCTACATCAGAATGAAGACTTGGTTCATGTGGTGCGGACGACCCAGGAAGCCTTGCGGGCCTCAGAAACCCGTTACCGACGGCTCTTCGAAGCGGCGCAAGACGGCATTCTGATCCTTGATGCTGACTCCGGCAAAATCGTCGATGCCAATCCCTTTATCGCGCAGCTCCTGGGGTATGCTCCTGCCGAACTTGTTGGCCAGGAACTCTGGGAGCTGGGATTTTTCAAAGATGTGACGGCCTCGAAAGTCGCGTTCCGCGAATTGCAGGACGTGGGCTACATCCGCTACAAAGACCTGCCCCTCCAAACTGCCGCCGGTAGGCAAATCGACGTGGAATATGTCAGTAATCTGTATTTGGTCAATGACAAGCCGGTCATTCAGTGCAACATCCGCGAGATCACGCAGCGCAAGCAGGCTGAGGATTCATTACGCAAAAGTGAGCGGCTGAACCGCAGTCTGGTCGACCACCTGCCGCATCGCATTCTAGTCAAGGACCGCGACTCGGTGATCTTATTCTGCAATGCGAACTATGCGAGTGATCTGGGGCTGGCCCCCGACGCCATTATCGGTAAAGACGCCTATGCGTTTTATCCTCCAGAAATGGCCGCACGGTATCACGCGGACGACCGGGAGGTCATGACCAGTGGCATGATGAAAGAGCTAGAGGAGCCATACCAACTCGGCACGGAGGAGGAGCGATGGGTTCACACGGTCAAGGTGCCCTATCGCGATGAGCAAAAACACATTATCGGCGTCCTTGTCAGCTTTGAGGACATCACAGAACGCCGGCGACTCGAAGTGCAGGTTCGTCAGTCTCACAAGCTGGAAGCGATTGGCCTCCTCGCTGGCGGGATCGCCCATGACTTCAATAATTTGCTGACGGTCATTCGAGGTTATTGCGACCTCCTTTCCAGTAGGCTGAGTCAGACCGATCCGCTGATCGTCGACATCCTGGAGATCGACAAGTGTGCGGATCGCGCGACGAATCTCACCCGCCAGCTGTTGGCGTTCAGCCGTAATCAGATACTGGATGTGCAGGTCCTTGACCTCAATGTGCTGGTCTCAGGCGTTGATCGGATGCTCCAGAGGCTCATTGGAGCACACATCGACTTGCAAATCGTGCTTGCCCCTCACTTAGGCCGAATCAAAGCTGACCCGGGACAAATCGAGCAGGTCATAATGAACCTCATCATCAATGCACGAGATGCGATGCCTCTGGGGGGCAAGCTCACCCTCCAGACGGAGAACGCTGATCTTGATCAGGATTATGCGGGAACCCATGTAGCGGTCACCCCCGGTCGATATGTGATGCTTGCCGTGAGTGACAATGGTTGTGGCATGGACCATCTAACCCAGACTAGGATATTCGAGCCGTTCTTCACGACCAAGGAGCGGGGGAATGGCATAGGGTTGGGTCTGGCCACCGTCTACGGCATTGTCAAGCAAAGTAAGGGGAACATTTGGTGCTATAGCGAACCGGGGAAGGGTACGACGTTTAAGATCTACCTCCCACGGGTGGACGAAGCCTGCGCGGCTGTCGTGTCGGAAGAGCCCCCTCCGGTCGTGCGCGGCACCGAGACGATACTGGTAGCCGAGGATGAGGACATGGTCCGCAACCTCATCGTGCGGTTCCTCACACTCGACGGGTACCACGTGATCGCAACCCCGAATGGTGCCGAGGCCCTGCGGAAGTGCGAGGAGTTCGAAGGCCCCATCCATCTGGTTCTTACCGATATGGTTATGCCGGGGATGAGTGGCTATGAACTTTGGGAAATCCTGGCAGCGATCCGTCCCGGAACCAAAGTGCTGTGTATGTCCGGCTACATGGGCAATGCGGTCCTGAGCCACAGCATGCTCGAAGAAGGCCAGGTTTTTTTGCAGAAACCCTTCACCAGAGATTCCCTCAATCGGAAGGTACGTGAGGCGCTAGACCATTGAGGGAATGGGGAAGTATTTTTTTTGGAAGTCAGGACGCCGGAATGGATCGGAAGGTTCACATCGTAAATCTGGCGAAGCCTTCTCTATTCATACGGTTAACACTGCTGACGCCATAGCTTTCTGTCTCGTCGGTGGTCATAGATCCCATGATAGCCCTCCTCGTTAATGCGTGGCCCCTTCGTCACTCGCTGCCCCATCGTACTGATTTTTCCCAATCGTTCGAGCAGATTTCGAGACTGATGGGAAGTCAGCCCGTGCTTGGTCAGCAATTCCAGCCTGTCGTCGATGATTTTATTTTCCGTTTCCGTCAACAGATACGGCTCAGGGAAAGCAGCCGCACACTCGGCCAGGATGGGAACACACCTCCGCCGAAAAGACATCACGATTCAGATCCGCCGGAGAGATAGGCACAAGCGCACCCGTGGACGTAATCCTGCCCGAGGGCACGAATCTCAATCAAGAACTCGTCAAGCAGGGCTGGCTTGCGGTACCGGAAATATGCTCCGTAGGTACGGTGCGGCAAGGGCTAGAAACTGGCGCGCGGGAAAAGCGCCGGGGTCTATGGGCTAATCCGAGGCCGAGCTCGCCGTGGGAGTGGCGAAAGCGGTAAACCGAACCGGCAGCATGTTGAGTTGGTCCTGCCTAACTTTCCCTACCCAGTGCGATAGAGCTTCGAGTGGAAGCACCGGCACGGCCTGCCGCGTAACATTCAGCGGTTCCTCCAGCGGAGGTCTACTGGGCGGAATGGCCTTTATTCTGATAACATCTCCACACGTCAACGCACATTTCCGTCACTTCGATAATTGACTAGGAGAAATGGGGAGGGGTTTGGAGACACGGTGTATTGGCTTTGACCTTTTGCCCGACAGGGCGTCGTTGATTATCTATCGTACGTCCATCATACGTAAAACACGGGATAGTGCCGAAGCTACTCCGTAATCTTACGCTTCGCGCGCACCAATCTTGGCAAGCTCCTCTGCAATTTTGTCGGGTGGCAGCACGAAATCAACACAGCCTGAAGCCTGAGCACTGAAAGGCATGCCGCTTACTTGGGCAGACCTGTCCTGAGCAAAGGTTGTTCCTCCCTTTGCTCTCATGTGCTGGCATCCCGCAGCACCGTCGCCACCATACCCAGAGAGAATCACGCCGATCGCACGCATCCCCAGAGCCTCGGCTAAAGAAATAAACAAAATGTCTACCTGCGTATTCCTCCTCGTGCGCGGGGAGACGACTATGAAGGTATGATCCTCAATGAGAAGATCCGCGTCCGGAGGAATCACGTAGACGCGATTCGCCAGGATCGGCATCCCCGTGAAAGCCACCCGTACTGGCATGATGGTGTGACGCGACAGTATTTGAGCTAACTCACTATGGGCGGTGGGAAGCATATGCGCAACAATGACAAAGGCCATACCTGTCTGAGACGGCACCTGATACCACAGATCCTTGACGCGCTTTCGCCATTCGTGAAAATTTTCGACGCTCGGTTTGGTCTGGGCTTGCGTCAT
>JBBRRN010000442.1:0-3486 GCA_038200685.1 Nitrospirales bacterium | reverse complement strand
GTGCGCCGCAGAAAGATCCACGGCTGCATAATCGAAGGTCGGTTTGTCTCCACGTCGCAGTAGCAGATAAGTCAGGAATGGCCAAGGGCGAAGTCCTTAACCTGTCCCTTCGTGGATGCGGGCTACGCCTGAAAAAACGTCTCGTACGAGGACAGTATCTCTGGCTGAAAATATATCATGTGCAGGGGAAATCGACCCCGGTCTGTGACTTGGTGCGGGTGAAGTGGGTTGAAGACGATCGGGTGGGAGTCGAGTTCCTGTATATCGCGCCAGAGAACCTCCGGCGACTTCACAGAATCTTTGGCGACCAAATTGCTTTCGCACTGGAGAACTAAATGCGCGCGCCTTGCTCCCCCCACATATCCGTCGAACATATCGAGGCAGGACTCCCCTCCAGTTCGGCTATCGGAATCGATGTCACAAGTGTGTTACTCGAGACTTGGTGCGCTCACGAACTCCAATGGGTCCTGTATGAACCCAATACGCCTCTCGTCTGGACGCAAATCATCCAACATCTTCGAGGGTACCTCGGCACCTTATGGGTGTCAGGTGCACTGCAAGGGGACAAAGCAAGAGAGGCCTTTGTTGTGACATGCGATCAGTCCACCATGACTCCGGAAGACATTCTCCACGGTCGTGTGATTTGTCTTATCGGCGTCGCGCCTGTTACGCCTGGAGAGTTTACCTTTTACCGGATCCACATCCAGCATCAGAACAAGTCATAGAGACTCTCTGTCTCGCAGCCCCTACCAGTCTCAACACGCCTCCCGTCGTTGGCACGTTTCGATCAGGCCCTCGACACGAAAGACTTCGGCAGCACGCATACAAACTGCTGAATGCTCAAGAGGCGCAGCTTTCATTCACATGGCGTGAAGCGATAAGGGGAAGGTATTGATGCCAACGTCGAGCTTCAAGGGAAATGAAGTCCTCGGCCTTGGGAGCTTGGTGGGTCAGTGCTCGATCTGTCTGTCCAGATCAGAGACGCCGATGGACGCCAGTCTCACAGCAACACCCCTGACCTATGTCGAACTGGCAGAGTTCCCTCGGATCGAACCGAGTGCGCCGGAGGCGAATCACTAGTTGCTACACTCAGTCGATTCCTAGGCACCCGTGCTACCGTTGAATGCGTAGAATAGGACCTGTGGTGAGCCACTTAGTCGGACCCATCGCGGCCATATGGGGAAGGTGTGCGACGTACCAAAACACAATATCTTGCTCCTGCACACCCTGATTATCTTCATCATACCCGAGCTGGCCTCGAGCTCCGAAGACCCAGGGAACATCTTCGCTCGCGTTTGCTCGACGAATCGCCACGTCATGGTCGACAAACCCATCCCGTTCGCCATCATCGATCAAGGGGGCATACCCCGTGCCTGGCAGAATCAAGACTCCATGCCCATTCAGTTGATCGCGAACAAACCAGGTCCTGTGGGTCTCGGGAATTTTCACATCATTCCGCTCGTTCGTGTACTTGCGCCAGCCGGGGCCCCAACCGCTATCGGGTCCTCCGTCATCATGAACGAACACCTGATCCATGCCGTTTCCGTTGATGTCGAAATCAAATCGCCAGTAGGGATGATGCACGTGGTCGGTATTACAAGACAACCCTCGACTTTGGACGACCGGCCGGAGTTCACCGTCCTCAGACAGGTGCCACGACTGATAGATATGATATTCACCGATCCTGGCATACGCACCGAGTTCCAGCCACTTCACGTTATTCTGGGTCGAGCTTTCAACACAGACTTTCTGATTGCCGCAGTTCACGATCGGCACAAGATCCTGCGAACGCAACCGATCCTGGAACGGGCCACAACGGCCGCTTTCCGCACGCGACCCAAACCAGGTAAATGGATTCCACCATACCATCTGCTTGACATACTTCACACGAATGACCGGCATGCTGGCCTTCGCGAGGACCGGCTCGTCCGCATAGGTGACATCTCGAAGAGCCAGGCCGGTGTTGTCCCGAACTTCCCAGTCGAAGCTCCAGCGCCCCCAATTGATGTGTTCAGACTGAGTTTCTGCGAACGAGGGCACAGACGATATCAAGGCAATCAGGATGATCAACCCACTCCACGCGACTCGTTTCATCTCTCTTTTCCTCTCACGAGCGAGGCGGTTCCTCTCCGGCATCGAGGACCGTATCCTCAGTCAAATCGACGACCGCCCAGTATTTAGGATCGCCGTCCTGTCCTTGCGAGAACGTAATCCAAATAATGCGATGCCCGTATCCCGGATCGTTCCTGAAGAAACCCCGATCAGGGTGCATCAGCAGTCCATGCCCTTCAAGTGGCTGGACCTTCCCGGCAAGACGTGGATCTGCTTTGGCCAATTCGATCCCCCGTTGCACATCCTGGAAACCTTCCGGAGGCAGATAGCCATCGAGGCGGGCCGCGCTGAACACACTCGCCTCTTTCATCCGCACGTCCACGGCAACGTTGTTGCTGTAGCTGTAGTACACAAGCCGTACAAGATGGACGGTCGTACGACAACAGCCGAACGAGATCTTGCCCTCAGGCGGCAATCGGTCCGCGTCGATGAAACCCCAACGACTGCCCAAGAGCGCGGCAACACGGGTATCGCCTTCGGCCGCCTTCCGTAGAGTGGCGATTTCTGCAGTCGTGAGAATCGCAGAGGAATTTTGAGATCGCCGCACGGACGCGTCGAGGGCGGCGCCGGCCATTGTTGGTTTAATGTGCCCAACCGCGTCGTCACCGGTAAACTCAAGGACATGAGGGATTACAATCTGGCTGGGGAGTGGGGTCTTCGGAATGGCAGTGTGCGAATCCTCTGGCCCAAACGGGCCGCCGGATCTTGCGTCGAGGCTGCAGCCACAGGCCAAACCGGTCAGGATCGATACCACAGCTGATGCCGGGCGGTCACATTGCCAACCAGCTCCCGGTATTGCTGCATCAACCGTTCATTCTCAGCATAGGCCTGGTCTTTGGCGACCAACGCCTGCTTGACCTCAGGCGGCGTAGCACAACCGACGGAAACGAGCAGACCGAGCGCGATGAAGATAGAGGCAACTCTCATCGGGATTCCTCCCAGAAGCATAGGAGCGAGTCTAGCGGGGTAAGTAAACCAATTCAAGGGAAAGTTTTCGCTTCTTTCATTCTCCTTATTCCAACAAGCCCAACACGTCGGACTCGCGGACGAGAACAAGTTCCTTATCATCCAGCTCGACTTCCGTCGTGCTGTATTTCTCGTAGAGAACGCGATCGCCGGCTCTGAGGACCGTAGGCTTAAAGATCTTTTCTTTTTTTTCCTGTTTCTTTTTGGGCTTCCTACCCGGTTTGTCCTCCGGTGTCTCCCATCTCCCCTTCCCCACAGCCAAGACTTTTCCTTCTACGGGCTTCTCCTTCGCCGTGTCTGGAATAAACAGCCCTCCTGTGGTCTTTCCCTTGGCTTCCGACGGTTCAATCAGTGCCCAATCCTGTAACGGTTGCATTCCCATGGTGTTCCCCCTCCAATGATTCAAGT
>JBBRRN010000441.1:0-3501 GCA_038200685.1 Nitrospirales bacterium | reverse complement strand
GAGATCGAGGTTGGAGGGAACGCGCAGAACAAAGCGTTCGTCGACAACCACGCTATCCGAGTAGCCACCATACGTGACGCCTCCGAGGTGCTTGTCCGGAAAGTTGTATGTGAGAGTGACATTCCGGCAGAACTGCTCAAGGCCGGCCTGGCATTCGGAGCAGGTCCTGTCGGAGTCGACCATGCAGCCGACCGCCGCGAGATCGCCGGGTTTGAGCGTTCTGACTGCCGAGCCGACTTTGGTGACACGGCCGACGATTTCATGGCCTGGAACACAAGGGTAGACTGTGGGCATGACACCGCTCCACTCGTTGCGGACTTGGTGGAGATCCGAGTGGCAGACACCGCAGAAGAGGATTTCGAGCTGTACGTCGTGCTCAGTTGGGTCGCGACGGGCGATTGTGGTGGAGGCAAGCGACGATGTCGCACTGGCAGCGGAGTATGCCTTCGCCTTATACATAGATGACAGAAGTATGCTCCCCGGTTGCTCCCTTAGGCAAGTAGTTAGATTTGCCCCTTTGACCTCGGCTTCCCGAAGGGGATACTCGGATTGATGCACCGGCGAGGAGGGTCTCCGTTGGCGCTTAGAGCTTCGCTGCCAGGTCAGCTTCGATCGCCTCTGGCTTGTCGCTCGGCGCATAGCGCCTCAGTACCGTGCCGTCGGAGCCCACGAGGAATTTCGTAAAGTTCCACTTGATCGCCTCGGTGCCGAAAATCCCAGGCTTCTCCGATTTGAGGTGTTTGTACACCGCGAAACGGTTCCTGCCACCTTTCTTGGTTTATTGTCTAAGGGTCGGCCTGGTCCCTTTTCCTCTGCAGAAATGATGGTGTGCAATGTTTACCACACCGCCAAGGAATTACGTGGGGCAGTACATTGACACGCTACATCAATAGTCGTGATACTGAAACGTCTCACGGAATATCCACCATCGCCTTTATCCATGATGAAAGATCGTGTGTCAGCCTGGTTAGTGAACCTTGGTCTCGGGAGATATGCTGAGGCGTTTCAGCAGAATGCGATCACGTGGGATGTCCTTCCCGAGCTGAAGGAGAGCGATCTGGAGGCGGTGGGTGTCTTACTGGGACATCGAAAAACACTTTTGCGTGCGCTTGTGCAATTGTCACAGAGCGCGGAAGGTAGGGGCCTGGGGCCTCTATCCCTCGACGTCAGTCCGGACACGCTGCCAGTCCCTCCCGAACGAGATCAAGCCGAGCGTCGCCAGTTGACGGTGATGTTTTGTGATCTAGTGGATTCGACCGCACTGTCTCGCCGGTTGGATCCTGAAGATCTCCAGGAGGTCGTCCGACGTTTTTTAGACGCCTGTAGCCAAGCGATTGGTCGGTTCAATGGCTATATCGCCAAATACATGGGTGATGGGATGTTGGTCTATTTTGGGTACCCTCATGCCCACGAACACGATGCGGAACGCGCAGTCCATGCCGGACTGGCTATTTTGGATACGGTGAAGGCGCTTCATCAAGCCAATCCCCATCCAGAGTTTGGAATAGCTGCACGAATCGGAGTCGCGACGGGTCATGTCATGGTGGGCGAACTTATGGGGCAGGACACCGCCACGGAGCGGTCCGTGTTCGGCGAGACTCCTAATCTAGCCGCCCGCCTCCAAGGACTGGCCACAACCAATCAACTGATTATTGACCCGGTGACGAAACGACTTGTCGGACATGAGTTCGAGTTCGCGGATCATGGCGCCGTTTCGTTGAAAGGGTTCGACACTCCGGTCCAAGCCTGGCAGATTCTGAGTCTCCGGTCGTCGCCCAGGCGGTTTGAGTCCTATCGAGCCGGCCACTTAACCAATTTCGTCGGCAGAGAACAGGAGATTGCACTCCTGTTGGGTCGCTGGGGCGAAGCCGTCGACGGCGAAGGACAGGTCGTGCTCCTGTGCGGTGAGGCCGGCATCGGCAAATCGAGAGTGACCCGTAGTCTGTGTGACCGCCTCGCCGATGAGCGGTACCAGACGACTCAACTGCAATGTTCACCGTACCATACCAATACGGCGCTCTATCCGGCGACCACTTTTCTGCGGCAGGCAGCGGGACTGGTCGGTCAGGACAGTGCCCAGACACAACTGCAGAAGCTCGACGTACTGGCGCGCGAGAGCGGGATCGAGGACCAGGACACGATTTCATTGCTGGCGGATCTGCTCTCGATCCGAGGAGAGGACCGGTATCCGACGCTGAAGGTGTCATCCGAAAAACGCAAAGATATGACCCTGGAAGCACTCGTGCAGTATCTACAAGGCTTGGCTGATCGTTGCCCAATGTTGTTCATTGTGGAAGATGCCCATTGGATGGATCCCACGACGCTGGACCTCATGACGCGAATCATCGATCGCATCCGGCAGATGCGCGCGTTGTTGCTCATTACCTTTCGACCCGAGTTCAAGCCAGTGTGGGCGGAGTACAGTCACGTAACGTCTCTCACGCTCAGTCGGCTTTCCCGCCGGCAGAGCGCCGAACTGGTTTCGGCAATGACCGGAGGAAAAGGGCTTCCGCCCGAGGTGCAGCAGGCGATTCTGGCGAAGACCGATGGGTGCCCCTCTATATCGAAGCGATGACGGAAAATGTATTGGAATCCGGGTTGCTGGCTGAGGGCAACGAGTCTTTTACCGTGACGGGCCGATTAAAGGACTTGCCCATTCCGGACAGTCTGCACGCGTTGCTCATGGAACGGGTGGACCGATTGGGACCGGTCAAGGACATTGTCCAAACCGGGGCCGCAATCGGACGTGAATTCACCTACGAGCTGTTGCAGGCCACTGTCGATGTGACGGACAGCCAGTTGAAAAAGGCACTCGACCTGTGCGTTGCGTCCGGGCTCATTTTTCAAGAGGGCGAGATCCCCCTTGCGACCTACCACTTTAAGCATGCACTCGTCCAAGACGCGGCCTACAGCACCCTACCGAAGAAACCCCGGCACGTACTCCATGCGCACATTGCCAAAGCAATGGAGCGGCGATTCGCCGAGCGGATCACACGAGAACCGGAACTCCTGGCATACCACTATGAACAGGCCGGATTGGCCGGTCAGGCCGTGGAGAATTGGCATCGTGCGGCTCGTCGAAGTGCGGAACGATCTTCAAATATCGAAGCGCTCAATCATTTTCAGAGGGCGCTTGAGTTGCTCAAGGAGCTGCCGGAAGGCCCGGAGCGGAAGGCCTTGGAGTTGGAACTCTTACTCGCACGCGGAGCCCCCTTGCTGTCCGTCAAAGGCTATGCATCCGACGAGATGGAACACAATTATCAACGGGCGAAAGATTTGTTACAGGAGCACGGCGATGCGGTGCTCCTGTTTCGCGCCATTTGGGGATTATGGGTCTTTCATCTGGTCAGAGGGCACTTCGCGAATGCTCGCGGCCTAGGCGAAAATCTCCTCGCTCTGGCCCACCGCGAGCAAGGCTCGGATCTACAGCTTGAAGCTCACAGGAATGTGGGTACGACCAATTTCTACCTTGGCCGGTTTGACGAAGCTAGAACTCATCTG
>JBBRRN010000440.1:0-3508 GCA_038200685.1 Nitrospirales bacterium | reverse complement strand
GTCCGCTCCCGTATAGTAGTAAGCTTCGCTAATGACGTTGCCGGCATCACGTCCGAAGAAGGAAAGAACCTTACGAAAGTCGATATACCATCCTAGTTTCTTCTGGGCGTAGTACATGTTGGCGCCATCTACGAAGATCGAAACGCGTTGCATCGTTTCTCCTCTCATTACGATAACGGATATAGCAGGTCGGACTCAACCTCACGTGGGATCGTCTGGACAATAGGACGAATGTGAATGCGCACCGCCACGGCAGGCCATGACGGTGCGAGTAAGGGCTGGACATTCGAGGAGCAATGTTCGATGGATAACGCGCAGAATCCTTCCGCGGATTACAAATCTTGACTATGCTGGCGGACAGTCAACTGGAACTCGTTGGTTGGACGGTTCAGGCAATGCCTTTCCACGCGACTCACGGCGACTTTACCTGCGCCTGAGACTATCTCCTGCTGCACCGCTCGGCTGCAAGCCTGGACCTTCCAGCCTCACCCGGCATCGCGTGCGAGCCTTAGTAGGTCCTCGCACGCCTTCACCTGCACGATCACGTCCTGCTTAACGACCTCCATCGTCTCAGCGTCGAACGACAGCCACTCTTCTACCGATGGATCCAGAGGGTTTTGAGCCGTATGTTCGGACGCCGCGTAACCACATTCCCATGCGAGCCAGTTCCCGATATGGACAAGAGCGGTCAAATCGAAGTTTTCAGTTTCGCGCGTCGGGGAGTGGTGGCTGCCCATCATGGCAACGAGGTGCGGCGGAAAGTTCCAATACTCTGCAATGCATCGGCCGACAATCGCGTGGTCAATACCGAGAACCATATTCTCGGCTTCACGTGAAGTCTGCCGCTCACGTGCAGCATAAGCCATGGATACGGCATACTGGACGGGAAAATAGCTGTCGAGGAAGAGAGCTCCAAGGTCGTGGAGCAGCCCACCGACAAACGCGTCATCTGGAGCTGTACGCATCTTCGGAAGTCTCTTTCGCCCTACTACCCCACCGGCGACGGCAGTCGCGATTGAGTGTTCCCAGAACTTTCCCCGGTTGAGGCCGTATGGCATGCTCTTCTGGCCAAGGAGTCCGAAGGCGGAAACCCCCAGCACGAGATTTCGGACCGTGTTGAATCCTAGTATTACTACGGCGTGTGTAATCGTGCTAATCCGCTTCGGAAACCCGTAGTACGATGAGTTTACAATTCGTAAGACCTTTGACGACAGCCCCTGATCCATGGATATGAGCTTGTTCAAATCCTCCGCCGAAGTGTCCGGGTCGTTGACCGTCTGCATTATTCGCATTACGACCGCGGGAAGCGGCGGAAGGTCGGCCAGCTTCTTTTCCAGAGTCTGTTTGAAAACCGCGCGGTCTATTCGTATCGATTTGACTTCAGGCGGCATACGCCTATCCTTTCTCATCCATGACGCACTCGTTAGTTCCTTCGGAGAACAGTTATAAGCGGTTGGCTGCTGTATTTTCGGTGCTCGAATATCGAAACTTTAGTGATTGGATGCCATATGGATTTGGCGGCTCGGCTTGTCCGCACAAGAGTAAACCGCCAGCAAAGCTCGGTCTGAAAGAAGGATTGTGATGGCGTATCGAAGTATCTTGGCGCAAGCAGGCAGTAGCGTGTTACACCGGTTCCACGCGTAAGAAACACTATCAGTCGGGCCAGCCCATGCCACGGCGTTTGGCTGACCGGCACGATCGGTGCTCAAAACAAACCGCGGCAGCAACGTGTGAAGCGCCGCCGCTCCAGGAACAGGCTGTGGGACCGAAAAGGGGTTGAACCGAAGATGAGCGTGACAGAGATGCCGGCCTGGAAAGCGCTGGAGCAGCACTATCTATCCGTTTCTAACGCGTCCATGCGTGATCTCTTTGATCGAGACCCGCGCCGATTCGCAAAATTCTCGGTGCGATTCGACGACATTCTGCTTGATTATTCCAAGAACCGAATAACGGACGAAACATTCGACCTGCTGATTCAGCTTGCACATGAAGCGGACTTGAGCGCCTGGATCGAACGAATGTTTCGAGGCGACAAGATAAACAGCACGGAACACAGGGCAGTCCTGCACGTGGCGCTCCGCAACCGATCCAATCGGCCGATCATTGTGGATGGACGGGACGTCATGCCCGACGTGAACTCAGTGTTAGCCCATATGCGCACGTTCACAGATGAGGTTCGGAGCGGCCAATGGAAGGGCTACAGCGGCCGGCCAATAACCGCAATCGTTAATATTGGAATTGGCGGCTCGGACCTCGGCCCCGTCATGGCCACGGAAGCATTGAAGGCCTACGGAAAGCCGGGGCTGAACGTGCACTTCGTTTCGAACGTTGACGGGACACAAATTGTAGAGATCCTGAAGCGCCTCGAACCCGAAACAACACTCTTCATCATCGCCTCCAAGACGTTCACGACGCAAGAGACGCTGACAAACGCGCGTACGGCGAGGGACTGGCTTCTGCAAGCCTCAGGAGATGAATCGACAATCAAGCGCCATTTTGTTGCCATCTCGACCAACACCGCGGAAGTCGCCAGGTTCGGCATTGACACCGCAAATATGTTTGGTTTCTGGGATTGGGTCGGCGGCCGATACTCCCTCTGGTCGGCAATCGGTCTGCCAATCGCTCTCTATATCGGCATGGACCGGTTTGAAGAGATGCTCCAGGGTGGATTTGAGATGGACGAGCATTTCAGTAGCGCACCGTTCAACCAGAACCTCCCGGTCATTCTCGCGGTGCTGGGCATCTGGTATAACAACTTCTTTGGCGGACAGACGCATGCCATCCTGCCGTACGATCAATACATGCACCGTTTTCCCGCGTATTTTCAACAGGGCGACATGGAGAGCAACGGCAAGAGTGTTACCCGTGTTGGAGAGCCGGTGGACGCGTCGACCGGTCCTATCATCTGGGGCGAGCCGGGCACAAATGGCCAGCATGCGTTTTATCAGCTGATCCATCAGGGCACGAAACTCATACCGTGCGACTTTATCGCTCCGGTCGAGACCCACAACCCGATCGGTGACCACCACGCCATTCTACTGTCCAACTTCTTCGCCCAAACTGAGGCTCTGATGAAAGGGAAGACTGCAGAGGAGGTTCGAGCGGAGCTAGCGGCGCAGGGGATGAGCCTGTCCGAGACCGAGGGGCTTGTCCAGCACAAGGTCTTTGCAGGTAATCGACCGACAAATTCGATTCTGATGCAAAAGGTGACTCCGAGGACCCTCGGATCACTGATCGCGATGTACGAGCACAAGATCTTCACCCAGGGCGTGATATGGAACATTAATTCATTCGATCAGTGGGGAGTAGAGTTAGGTAAGCAGCTTGCAAAGGTCATTCTGCCGGAGCTAAAATCGAACGAACTGATAAACTCGCACGACTCTTCGACCAACGGTCTGATCAATGAATTCAAGGCCCGCAGGTCGAGGCCGGGATGAGCGACGGTCATAAGCGTTATGCCAGGAGAAAGCCCTCCGGCCGACCTCGAGAGCCGGAGGGCTTTGTATCG
>JBBRRN010000439.1:0-3535 GCA_038200685.1 Nitrospirales bacterium | reverse complement strand
GTCCAGGTGAAGTTTCTCAAAGGGTCTCCAGGGCGTGTGCGATTTTTAAGTGTCGATGAAGAAACGAAACTATGTGAGGTCATTGGCCCATCCTATGCGGCGTGGGGGAGGGTCGCCATCCTGACTGGGATGCGTCAGCTGGAGCAATTCTCTTTGCGATGGGAGCATGTGGATTTAGAGCGAGGTCTTCTGACGATCCCCTATACGAAGGCGGGTGGCACTCGGTATACGCACTTGAATGACGAGGGGGTGACAATTCTTCTGAGCTTCACGTCCTGGATGGAGTCACAGTGGGTGTTCCCGTCGAAAAATTCCGATAGCCATGTTGATCCTCGTCATTTTTATGCACGAGTGTTTCGGCGGACAGTGAAAAGGATCGGGCTGGAAGGAGTGACCTGGCACACTCTCAGGCAATTTGGCAGGCAGGAAAAGAAGATTGAGCAGCCTCAAGCCATGGTTCGAGGGAACATCATTCTAGCAGGTGAAAATGGCCTGAATGAAGCCCTGATTGCACATGGAACCGAGATTAAACCGGGGATGATAGAGGAAGGAGAGGAGGGTAGAGAGTCAGAAGTGATTGATCTATTTGGTGGGCCGTGTAGGAGGCGAACCTACGGCCCGCTGATTAAGAGTCTGGCCGGAGACCTACCTCAGGACACCCAGCAAGATCAATCCTCAGAAAAAATGGAGGATGTGTGATGGCACACCTCATCATAGATCATGATGTGTCAGGGTGCTTTGGCCCCAGATTGGCACCAATTTCATACACATGAAGCCATTCCGACCTTTGCTCGGTGTCGAATCGCAAGAAAATCTTGATCCACCGAAATGCGATAGTACCCATCGTCGGTCCTGCAGTTGGCCTTGACGTACGCTTCCACGTCTTGGCTTGTCGGTGCACATGTGATTTCCACCAAGTTGAGCATAAATTCGGCGACAGCACAGGCCTTGCTCAGGTCCGGTGTCTCGACGTGCGCAGGATCAAGCGTCGTCCCGACCTCGCACCGGTCACCATGCTTGGCTTGGAAGGCGGCAGCGGTACGGCGCAATTCAACCCGGTGCCCGAAAAAGTGGTGCAGCATATTCATGCAGTCGCTCTCCCGCTGTTGCAGGATCACGATCATGACGCCCATTGGCGATATCCAGGAGGCGAGAGGTTCCAAGTGCGCCAGCCATTCCTCATGGGGAATGTAGTACAACGTGTGCGAGCAGAGTACCAGATCGCCCTGCGCAGTCGGTTGGGCGGCCAAGATCGGAAGATCAATCGTCTCGGCGCTTGGGACCGCCTGTTGTAGCTGTGTTAGAAGATACACGTTTGGCTCAATGGCAATGGTACGGGTAAAGGCCCTTGCGAAGGCCTTGGTCATTTCGCCATTCCCTGCGCCGGCATCAATGAAGGCCCTGTGTGCCGGCAACCTATCCACCACCTGCTGCAGCCAGTGCCTGGCGTTCCGCTTCTGATTGGTGTGATCGAGGAAGATTTGAAAGGCCTTTTTGTAGGCCTGTCCTTGAGAATCAAAGATACGAATGCGTTCTTGGTCCGTCATGCGCCATCGCTCTATTGTGTGACTGTAGGGAGAAAGGGGCCAGACGGGGCAGTCTACATATGTGTCGGTCGTTTGTCAGGTGAAAGGGATAGAGGGATCAATGACTCACATTGCCGCTGGTACAACAACAGAGGGCAGGTCCTGTTAGCGTTTTTGTGGCCGGAGGATGGCATAGAAGGCAGGCACCTTGACCACTTCACCTGTCGGGAGGGTATGCACGGTTCGAATGTGACTCTTGTCGGTACGAAGAAGCGTAAACCGATCCGGCGGAAACAGCACTTCCAAGTTGTCTTCATTCAACATGCCAGGAGTAATCCCATGCTGAAATACTCGTGCAAGGCCAGGGGGCGGCCCATACTGTTGAATCAGGTGTGCAAAGAAGGGTTCAGCGGCTGCTGAAAGTTCGATGAGATACAATGTCCCTGTTGCTCCAAGTAGCCGCTCGATACTCTCTATCGCGGTCGCCTGATCCGCAGGCGACAATTGATGCAGCACGCCTCGCATATAGAGATTCGCATCACCAACTTCCTCGTGGAGAGCTTGGGCATCACCCGGACAGAGTACATCGAGAAGACGGTAGGAGATATTGGGGGCACCATTCGTCGTTCGGGCAATTTCGAGGGCAGCGGGCGAAATTTCAGTGCCCATCACCTTCGCAAAATGTGTCGCAAGAAAACGAGTTTGTGTGCCGTTGCCACACCCCAGATCAATCAGCGGGAGCTGGGGATCGGTATAACTTTGGAATAGCCCCAAATCTTGTTGTGATGCATGAGCGGGATCGGCATCCCAAAAGATTTCACCGGACGTGCCGCTCAGCGTACTCCAAAATCCCTCCCAGGATGTCGAATAACGATTTGCTGATGCCATGAAGATTCCTCCCTTTACGACATACGACGCGCCCGGCTCTATGCCGTGCGTGTCCCCTGCATGGTCTGTCTTGGACCTGTGAGCCCCCTGGTGCGCGGTGCTTGACCAACTTGCCTGACAAGTTCGGGTTGCTGAGCGAAGGTCAACTACGCGCTCCAGGTTGCCCTGCTTCGTAACAGCTTGTCAACCCACAGCTGCTAAGGCCGTCGCAACAAGGGTTCTCTCGATCGAGCTGGAGTCGGCTCTGTTTTAAGGGCCGTGTGAGGCAGTGTATCGCAAGCTGCACACCAGCCAGCGGCCTCCCACCCACAAGGTCTATCCCTATCTCCTGCGCCATCTGGCGTTCACGCGCTCGAATCACGTGTGGGCGGCGACATCACCTACATTCCGATGCAGCGCGGCTTTATTCAGCCTGTGGCCCAAGTGGAGGCAGATAGGGCGTATTTGTACTGTCCTGGAGAGGTAGCAGAAGAGAGGATCAATTGATGTTAATCCCGAACGTATTATTTTCGAAGCAGAACCTAGCGAGACGGCCCATCTCGGTACTATCATTTCCTTTTCGGTCCCGTGAGAGGCGATGGTATATAGGTCAGAAACTATTTCCGGCGGTTGGTGTCACTCGCAGAACCGGGTATGTTCTCATGCGGGGAGCACCATCGGTGCTGTCCATGAGTCTTTCTCTTCACTCGTGAGGAGCGCAGGGTTTCCGCTCCTCTTCCATCAGATTCATCGTCGAACTCATTTCGAGCTCGACAAAGACTCCACACCGAGCGGTCCAAAATTTTTAACGTGCGGGAGGGTATTGTCAAGTTGGGCGGGGTTTGGCAGACTCCGTCAATGAAAACTCAAACACCCAGCTACCGCGGTTATCGGTTTCCCTCTGAGCTTATCAGTCACGCCATCTGGCTCTCCCACCGGTTTTGCCTCAGCTTCCGTGAGGTCGAAGAGATGCTGGCCGAGCGAGGGATCATCCTCACTTACGAAACAATTCGCCAATGGTGCCAGAAGTGTGGACCTGATTATGCCCGCAAACTCACAAAACGACAAGGGCGGTTGGGCGACACATGGCACATCGACGAAGTCTTTATCTCCATGCAGGGACCACGACATTATCTGTATCG
>JBBRRN010000438.1:0-3537 GCA_038200685.1 Nitrospirales bacterium | reverse complement strand
GGCTCCTGTTGTCGGCTACTCGTCGACGTCTGGCTCAGCAAATCCCACCCACTAAAATGTCATATCTACATGCCGTTCACGGTGGGCTTGTTGTATTGAGTCGCATTATCTAATCTACTGAGCCTACATTGGAACAATGTTTCTGGCATGCTAAATCGTTGAAGCGACAACCTGCGACACTGGGTTACTCGCTCTGGTACTGGATGTGTCATACGCCGCAATGGGGAAGACAACGTTGAATCTTTCACCTTTGACCGTCGCAGTCATTGTTCCCGTCTACAACGGGGGCGCAAAGCTTCGGGCGAGTCTTGATTCGATACGGAGCGCCGTTCCTCCGCCAGATGAACTCATTGTGGTGGGGGACGGCGACACGGATGGGTCATCCCAGTACGCGGAAGCCGCCGGCATTTCCGTCCATCGCTTTCCCACACCCGGAGGCCCCGGTCGCGCCAGAAACCTTGGAGCGTCGAGGGCGGAGTCGGACATTCTCTTTTTCGTCGATGCCGATGTGACCGTTTCTGAGAATGTTATCCGTCGTGTGAAAGAGATCTTTGCTCAGCATGCTGAGATAGCGGCGGTTATCGGGTCGTATGACGATCAACCCAAAGAGCCAAACTTTCTCTCACAGTACAGAAACCTGCTCCATCATTATGTCCACCAGAACGGTCGCGAGGAGGCGTCAACATTTTGGGGGGCCTGCGGTGCGATCCGTCGAGATGTATTCTGTGCGATGGGCGGATTCGATGAAACGTACATCAAGCCCTCTGTAGAGGACATTGAACTAGGGTACCGCCTCAAGAAGGCCGGTCATACGATTCGACTGTGTAAGTCGCTCCAGGTCAAGCATTGGAAACGCTGGACGGTCGCATCGATGTTACAGGCCGACTTCTTTCAGCGAGCCTTGCCATGGACTCAGCTCATACATAGGGATCGCGGCTTTGTGAACGATTTGAATATAGGTGTCTCCGGGCGTGCGAGCGTAATGTTAACGTTCGGACTTCTCGGCGCACTGTTGCTGTCCTCCTGGCAGCCGCTTCTCTTGGTCGGGGCCGCTGTCATGGGGCTGATGCTCTTCATCCTCAATGTTCAGCTCTACCGGTTTTTCCTGGAAAAGCGAGGACTCCGATTTGCAACACAAGCCATCCCATGGCACTGGCTCTACTTTCTCTACAGTGGGGCTGCCTTCGCGATTGGGACGGTACGCCACCTCGCCGACCGCGATCATGGGTTGGGAAAGCCTGCATCGCTCCTCACGCCTGAATCACCGCACTTGGGATCACGGGTAAAGAAACGCTCATGAGTCGAGAATCTTCCGTCATCATCGGTGCGGGACCAGCAGGGCTGACGGCAGCCTATGAGTTAGGGAAGCGTGGCGTAACCTCCACGGTGCTCGAAGCCAGCGATCAGGTCGGGGGGATATCTAAAACTGTCAGCTACCGTGGATATCGCTTTGATATCGGTGGCCACCGATTCTTCTCCAAGGTTCCCCTGATTAATGAGTTGTGGCATGAAATCCTTGGAGAGGAGTTTTTACTCCGTCCACGGATTTCACGCATTTATTACGACCAGCATTTCTTCGACTACCCCTTGAAACCGATGAATGCGCTGGCCGGTCTCGGTCCGTTCGAATCATTTCTCATTGGCCTCAGCTACATCAAGGCCAAGTTCTTCCACATCCAGGACGAAAAGACCTTTGAACAATGGGTATCCAATCGTTTTGGGTACCGGCTTTACAGTATCTTCTTCAAAGCCTATACGGAAAAGGTCTGGGGCATTCCCTGTTCAGAGATCTCGGCGGATTGGGCGGCACAACGGATCAAGAACTTATCGCTCAAAGAAGCCGTCCGGAATGCATTATTTGGAGCGAAGCACGGAACAGACGGGTCGATGCTGACCTCGCTGATCGAGCAATTTCACTATCCCCGCTTTGGTCCGGGGATGATGTGGGAACGATGTCGAAGCCTGATTGAAAGTCAGGGCTCCCGGACAGTGCAGGGGGTGAAGGTCGAGCGTATCCAGCACCGTCATGGCCGAGTTGACTGTGTGTCCGGGCGGAGTGCAAGCGGTGAGCTGCTTGAGTATGACGGCCGTCATTTTGTGTCGACCATGCCGCTTCGTGACCTCATTCATGCGCTCGACCCATTACCGCCTGATCAAGTGCTCAAGGCTGCACAAGGCCTCCGCTACCGGGATTATCTGACGGTGGTGCTGGTGGTGGATCGCGAGTCGGTTTTCCCTGACAACTGGCTCTATGTCCATTCGCCGGAGGTCAAGCTCGGGCGGATTCAGAATTACAAGAACTGGAGTCCCTTCATGGTGCCGGATCCATCGCGGACCTCACTAGGGTTGGAATACTTCTTGTGGGACAAGGACGAGGAATGGTCATGGCCGCAGGAGCGGCTCATTGAACTTGGCGTTCGAGAATGTGCACAAATCGGGTTGATCGATCCGCGGGAAGTCAAAGACGGGACGGTGGTACGTATGGAGAAGGCCTATCCGGTCTACGACCAAACGTATCAAGAAAGTGTCGCCACCATCCGGCAGTATCTGGAGACGTTCTCAAATTTACAGACCATCGGGCGAAACGGGCTGCATCGGTACAACAACCAAGACCATTCAATGCTGACCGGAGTGTACGCGGCCGCCAACATCTTGGGAGAACGACACGATGTCTGGTCGGTCAACACTGAGAAGGAATACCACGAGGAAGAACGGGTGGCCCAGCCGAGCGCCGGCGATCGGCTGGTGCCAACACGAGTCAATGTATCGGTCGGTGAGGCGATAATAGAGGAATCTGAAGACGAAGTGATCGAAGTCGCCTTCGCGAAAATAGATCCACTCGCCTTAGGTGTAGCCGTAGGCATTGTCAGCGGTCTTGGGATTTTTATGGCCTCAGCCATTCTGTTACTTAGAAGTGGCCCTGTGGTTGGCCCAACGTTGTCCTTGCTCGGGAATTACCTCTTCGGGTTTGAAGTTACGTGGACTGGTGCGGTTATCGGTCTTTTTGAAGCAGGGATGTCGGGGTTTGCGGTGGGGGCCCTTGCTGCCGGACTAAGAAACTGGGCGTTCAAGGTCTACGCAAAGATTGTGCGGTGGCTCGAAGAGCGTGATGACCGTCGCCATCTGCTCGACAAGATGTAATCCGTTAGCGAGGAAGTGAGTGAGGCGATGACACCACAATCAAGACAGACCGACGAGATTAGTCAAACTCTCGCAAGGATCAAGACAGCCGCGCTGGCTCTGGTTTGCGGGCTGATCGGGGGAGTGGGGCTATTTGTGATGACGGTTTGGCTAGTGATTAAAGATGGTCCGCAGGCCGGACAGCATCTTCAACTCCTCTCCAATTATTTTATCGGATACTCCGTGACATGGCCAGGGGCGTTTGTAGGACTTCTGTACGGTGCCATGACCGGGGGGGTGATTGGGTGGGTCATTGGACGCATTTACAACGGGGTAGTCAATGCCCGTCAGAGGTAATGCTAAAGTGACTGCGTATGTCCAGTTCAGCCTGTGTGACAAGGCCTCGTGAACCGAATT
>JBBRRN010000437.1:0-3540 GCA_038200685.1 Nitrospirales bacterium | reverse complement strand
TTTCATTTTTCAGGCGAAACAAAAGAAAGGACCTCTTGTGGAGTCTGTTCTCGAACGAGAACTGTATGCGATAGTGTTCATCGGCCCTAAGAAACGTACAATGTGGTCCCTTGCATCAAAAAAAAGCCCAAGGCCTCTTGCGATGACCTTGGGCTTCGTCCTGAAAGACTCTGGCCTTAACTATGTATGCGCGGCTGCGAGAACAGCGGCTCGCTGTTTTAATATTTTTAGTCATTATCATATTAGGTAGTTTCTTGCAAGACCCTACCTCCGCCACCCAATTTTTCGGCCCTTCTTCTTGGTGAGCGGGTAAACGCAGCGCGAGAACCGGCATCTTCGGGGGATAGGGGCATGATCGCCAGATGCGAACACACCGCGGCCTATAGGACACCTACCGCTTTCCGGCTTCCGGTCAAACTCAATGGTGCAAGGCATTTTCGGTGATCCGGAGGCCCGCATCATCCAGATTGGCTGGCGCTGGGAGTTTGTCTGGGGAGGGCACGATTATCGGCGCGAGTGCCCACGTCTCGTTTGTGTATAACGCGCGCAAAGCCGACTACTTGTGATCGATTTGTACCACTGGTTCGTCTTTTTTCTCTGATCTTTGCTCATCAAGGCGAACTACACCGAATGACCCACCCGGCGAAACCACACCAACCAATCGAGACTCCAAGAATAGGTCTACGGCTTGGATGATTTGGGCTGCCTATTCGGCGGTAGGAACTTTCGGATCTCGCGAGTGTGTCTCCAGTAATTCATAAGAGTGATCACCAGCTGGTGTGAAGGATTTCTTTATTGCTGTATGTCACGAGCTGCACCCGCAAGACCCCTGTGAAATCGACAGGATACAATGACTCTGCTATCGGAGGTGAACCCGTTTCCCTTCGTAAAGGATGTGCCTTCTGAGGGTGGAGAGGGAGTTCGTCCATCAAAAGGCCGCGAAACTATATCGTAGTTATTTTTCTCCATCCTGCGGCAGGATGCTTGCTCCGTTAAGCTCAGAAATCTTAGTAGGCTGAGGAAATAATGAAACTGGAGGCTCAGGCATGGCGACACACTCTATCTATTGATGAAGAAATGCTCTCCCATTTCGTCGCCGTTACACAGCGAGAACAGAACATAGAGAATAATAGTTATGCCCACCAGGCATCTGTCATGCTGCCGTCTGCAGCAACCTCCTCGCAGCGGCGGGGTGAGGAGCGTGTGGATTATCAGCACATGTGTTCGTATGAGATACATGAGGCTATTGGAGGGGAGTCCGTCGTCATTGGGGACGGAGGGGCTTTCGTGGTCAATCGGAGTAAGCAAGGAATACTTCTCCTCACGGCTTTTCCGCTTCACGCGAAGCAGTTAATCGAAGTGCACATCTCTCGCTCCGGATGGCGTAGGACCCTCAGTATCTTTGAGCCCCGATGGACCAAACCTCGACAGGTGAAGCCACACGGAGATCTCTACTTGGTTGGATACCGTCGGAAATTCGGCCCTTGTAACTATTTCTCTTTCTAGCATCTCTACGAAACGGACAATCGATTTCTTCGTGGAACACGGAACATAACGCTTTCGCCTGCCAGCCATGTATCCTCGCTTGCCCTCGCTGATTTAGAAGGGTAAAATTGGCCCCCTCACTCACCTATGTCTAGAGGAGGTGTTATGACCGTTCGCGCCACTCCCTCAAAACCACGGGCTTCTCTCGACCGAAGCATCGAGCGGATGCGGAAACAGCTCGCAGAATTAGCTCCGTTCTTGGGCAAGGGCAGGCCGACGCGTAGTTTGGAAGAATTCGATCTGGAGGCCGAACGCCTGATTGAGGAGCTGCTTGGGCTGACGTCTGACTTGCTCCACGCCTATGAGTATGCCGAGCTGGGTGAGGCGGCAGGATTGGTGAATATGACGGACGAGGCGCCGGAAGGTACAGGCATGGATAGTGAGCGGCAAAGTCTGTTGCAGCGTGGCCGTGTATTGGAAAGCTGCGTGGCGGAGTTGGAAGCGCATCGGTCTGCTAGACCGAAGAAATCCAAGATTGGACGCACTCTCATCGGCCCACAGATTGCTGAGCACATGTCCTCCGAGATCCGGGACGTATCGCAGGATGCCAGTCTACGACAGGCGGGGCAGCTGATGCAGCAATGGAAGCTGGGGTCTCTGCTTGTCACAGACCGCCAATCGTACGTCGGCGTGATTACCGATTCGGTCTTGGCACGCGAGGTAGTGGCCAATGGGCTTGATCCTAATACAACGGTTGTCAAAACTTGTATGCGGACTCCGGTCGCGACCATTGAAGGTGATCGGCCGATCATCGACGCAGTCCGCATGATGAAGGAACGGGCTACTCGGCATCTAGCCGTGACGCAAGATGGACAAATTATCGGTGTGATATCTGTCTCCAATATTCTGCGGTATTACTCGGGCGTTGTCTGACAGCACGTTGTGCGTCGCGTGTATGCGTCTTTTGACCAGAGGGCATAAGATATTGCGTATAGCTGGAGGAGCAGAGCGCGCATTGCTGATGGCTTGAAAGAGCCGGGATTCCACTCTCGCAGCCATCGGCTATGAGCCATTCGTTCCTATCAGGAAAGGGGGGAAGAGATGGGGCCAACCAAGGCGATTGTCAAAGAAAACAAGCTCTATGAGGTGGTGGGGGGAAAGCTGATTAAGGGCGAGTTCGCCAGCCGGGAGGAACTTGAAGATTACGTGAAACATCATTATTTAACGTTGCCTGTGCTGGATAACGCGGGGAACCCGTGGTCGCTTGAGGGAAAGCCTGTGTATTGTCTTCGTGGCACGCAATACGAAACCGTGGACGATCAGAGAGTCCACCTCGCGCGCTGTTCGGATTGCGGTGGCATGGGAATCAGATCAGACGAATTTACTGTCGAATCTGATTGCATTCGCTGCACGGTCTGCGGACATGAATTCGATGCGCGATTGGAAATGATGGAAACGTAAAGGGGCAGCTTAGTGGCCCCTTGCGCTCGCAGAGGGCGCACGATCAGGATATGCATCCCTTGATGCTCGCGGTGAGGGAGCCTACCAAGCCACCCCCTGGGGGAAGAAGCGGCAAGCTCGGCAGGATCAATTATATGTTTGCATGCCGCACGATTAGAATATGCATCGGTCGATACGTGGTGGTTCCATTTGTGTTGTGATAGATAACAGTGATCGGGCGTAAAAGATCCCTCATTTGGTATTCAAATCATACAAATCGAGGGTCAATTGCAGATACTATAAAAATGGTGTGTGTTACTCTCAATGACATTGTATTTCCAAGCGCTTCATTCTTCGTCAGAATCTGTGTGGGGCACGAGATATGTGTATTGACACATAAGTTAAAGAGAGTTAGGATTTTAACACCGATGAATCAGTATAGGGGTGCCTAGGCCTACAGGGTACATAGGAGGCTTCATAAACGCATAGGGGTGGGTCTCAATCACTTAACAAGGAGGTCAGGGTATGGCGAGTACAACCACATGGGGGGGCGGGAGCGACAAGGGCTATGACATGTCGCTCTGGTACGATTCCAGGCCCCTCAAGATCGGCTGG
>JBBRRN010000436.1:0-3549 GCA_038200685.1 Nitrospirales bacterium | reverse complement strand
ATCAGAGTCTGGGAAACCACCCATGCCTCCTTGCGGGTCGATACGCCGGAGGATGTCGAGTCGGTGGCGGAGAAGCTCCAGCAGTTTGAGGTCATCAAGCGAGAGTTGGGTGCGCTGAAGGCCGTGCCCGTCAGGTAAAGATGACAGACCTGTCAGCATGTTACGATCCGACACGATGGGGGCTACGATGAGCAAATTCATTTTTGTTACGGGCGGAGTGGTCTCCTCCTTGGGGAAGGGGCTTGCCTCGGCCTCGATCGGCAACCTACTCGAAAGTCGAGGGCTGAAGATCACGTTCCTCAAGCTCGATCCCTACATCAACGTCGATCCCGGCACGATGAATCCCTATCAACATGGGGAAGTCTACGTGACGAACGACGGTGCGGAAACAGATTTGGATCTCGGCCACTATGAACGGTACACGTCGCTCACGCTCACGAAGGAAAGCAACTACACGACGGGTAGGATCTACCATTCAGTCATTACGAAAGAGCGTCGTGGCGATTATCTCGGCGGGACGGTGCAGGTGGTGCCCCATGTCACCGACGAGATTAAACAGTGCATCATGCGCATCTCTGAAGGGATGGACGTGACGATCGTGGAGATCGGCGGCACAGTCGGCGACATCGAGAGCTTACCCTTCCTCGAAGCGATTCGACAGATGCCGTACGACGTCGGCCGCGAGAACGTGCTCTATGTTCATCTGACGCTGGTGCCCTACATCGGCACAGCCGGTGAACTGAAAACCAAACCGACGCAGCACTCCGTCAATAAGCTCCGAGAGATCGGGATACAGCCGCATATCCTTCTTTGCCGGACGGACCGGTATCTGCCGCCGGAACTCAAGGGCAAGATTGCGATGTTCTGCAATGTCGAGAAAGATGCGGTCATTACGGCCAAGGATGTCGAGACGATTTATGAAGTGCCGATCGTGTTTCGGAAAGAAGGACTGGACGAGTTGATCGTGCGTCTGCTCCACCTCGAGACCGGTCCGCCGAACCTACGCGAATGGGATGCGATGGTCCAGAAGATCAAGTATCCCAAGCACGAAGTCTCGGTCGCCCTGGTCGGTAAGTATGCAGGGTTGAAGGAATGCTACAAGAGTCTCTCGGAATCGCTGGTCCATGGCGGCATCGACCATGAAACGCGAGTGAATATCCAGTGGATCGAATCGGAGGAGATTGAACGGCAGGGCACTGAGCGTATCCTGCGCGAGGTCGATGGCATCCTGGTGCCCGGCGGATTCGGCGCGCGCGGGATCGAAGGAAAAATCGCTGCGATTCGCTATGCGCGAGAACACCAGATTCCGTTTCTCGGTTTGTGTCTCGGTATGCAGTGCGCGACGATCGAGTTTGCCCGAAACGTGGCAGGGCTGGCTGGCGCCAACAGCGCGGAATTCGACGACGCGTCTCCCGATCCCGTCATCCATTTGATGTCGGATCAGCAGTCCGTCAGCGACAAGGGGGGGACGATGCGGCTGGGGGCCTATGTCTGTGTGCTGGGCGAGGGCACCTTGGCTCAAAAGATGTATGGGGTGAGCGAGGTGCATGAGCGCCATCGGCATCGATACGAATTCAACAACGCGTACCGCGAGCGCTTGCTCGGCAAGGGATTTGTGCTGAGCGGGCTTTCGCCTGACGGCCGGCTGGTCGAGATCATCGAATTGAAGAACCATCCTTGGTTTCTCGCGACACAGTTCCACCCAGAATATAATTCGCGGCCACACCGTCCGCATCCGTTGTTCAGTGGTTTCGTTGGGGCTGCTTTACGCCGCAAGTGCGGCCACTAGGGTAAGATGCTGAAACCAGCTTTCAGCTTCGTTCTCGGGTCGTCGAAATCCTCAACGTACCCCAGAGGGTACGCCTCCGGTTTCGACTCGCCTGCGGCCTCGCTGCAAGACTGGTTTGAGCATCTCACGGGATGAAGAAAAAAAGCTATGGCGTATGAAGTTGAGATAGGAAATTTTAAAGTCGGGGCGGGGAATCGGCCGTTTCTGATTGCCGGGCCTTGTGTCATCGAGAGTGAACAGCTCGTGCTGGAGACGGCGGCGCGCATCGCCGAAATTGCCCAGGCTCTGGGTATGCCCTATATTTTTAAATCTTCTTTCGATAAGGCGAACCGGACCTCCATCCACTCGTATCGAGGGCCGGGTCTCGAACAAGGGTTGGCGGTGTTGAAGAAAGTAAAGGATCAACTGGGTCTTCCAGTATTGACGGACGTCCACACCGAAGAACAGGCGACCGAAGCAGGGAAGGTGGTAGACGTGCTCCAGATTCCCGCGTTCCTCTGTCGGCAGACCGATTTGCTCATTGCGGCGGCGAAGACCGGAAAAGTTGTGAATGTGAAGAAGGGCCAGTTTCTCTCGCCGCAAGAAATGGGCAACGCGGTGAAAAAAGTGGAGGAGTGCGGAAACCGGCAAATCGTCCTGACCGAACGAGGGTCATCGTTCGGCTACAACAACCTTGTCGTCGATATGCGGTCCTTTCCGGTCCTTCGGAGTTTCGGCTACCCAGTGGTCTTCGACGCCACCCATAGTGTGCAGTTGCCGGGTGGCGGGGGAACGAAGTCCAGCGGCCAGCGTGAATTCGTGGAGCCATTGGCCTGCGCGGCAGCCGGCGTCGGAGTCGATGGTTTCTTTATGGAAGTGCATCCCAATCCCGATGAGGCCTTGTCGGACGGACCCAATATGGTGCCGCTTCACCAGCTCAAAGCCTTGCTAGAACGGGTCATGCGGATATGCGACGCGTCACAACCTCGAAAGTAACCAAGCCGAACGGCGCTCGATCGGCGACACCGAAGCGCCGAACCAGTCTCGACGCAGGCCGGCGTGTGTTAGATATTGAAGCGCGTGCCGTTCAGGCCCTCGTTCAGCGGCTTGATAGCGGATTCACGGAGGCCGTGGACCTGCTTTACGAGTGCAAGGGGAAAGTCGTCGTCTCGGGTATGGGCAAGTCCGGTTTGATCGGGCAGAAGATCGCGGCGACGATGGCGAGTACCGGGACGCCGTCGTTTTTTCTCCATCCGGCTGAAGGGCTCCACGGCGACCTCGGTATGGTGGCGCGCGGCGATGTCCTCATTGCGATTTCAAATAGCGGAGAGACGCAGGAAATTTTGCAGCTGTTGCCCTTCATGGAGCGCATGGCCATTCCTGTTATGGCCATCGTCGGTCGAATGAGTTCGACGCTGGCCAAGAATAGTACCGTTGCGTTGGATGTGTCCGTTGCAGAAGAGGCTTGCCCTATGGGGCTCGCGCCCACGGCGAGCACGACCGCGACGCTTGCAATGGGCGATGCGTTGGCCGTCGCGCTGCTCGAGAAGCGCGGTTTCAAGGAGCAGGATTTTGCGCAATTCCATCCGGGTGGGACACTTGGACGTCGATTGTTGGTGAAGGTGCGGGACGTCATGCATAGGGGACAGGAGATGCCTCAGGTGCAGGAGACGGTCTTAGGTTCGGTGGCGATTCTCGAAATGTCGGCCAAGAAGCTCGGCATGACTACGGTGGTCGACCGAGCCGGCGCGTTGGCCGGAATCATCACCGACGGCGACCTT
>JBBRRN010000435.1:0-3556 GCA_038200685.1 Nitrospirales bacterium | reverse complement strand
TTATTGGGAAGCGACATCGACCCTGGCAGCCTGAAAGGCCCGTTGCCGCGAGACTTCACCGACCGTGACTGGCACGCCGCTCGAACCGATGGGGAACTGCTCTGGATTTTGAAGAATGGCAGCAAGGGCA
The DNA here is from genome assembly GCA_038200685.1 of Nitrospirales bacterium. Lineage (GTDB taxonomy): Bacteria > Nitrospirota > Nitrospiria > Nitrospirales > Nitrospiraceae > Palsa-1315. The sequence goes on along the minus strand of JBBRRN010000435.1, from coordinate 3,426 downwards.
CGGCCATGGCTTCTTTTATCCCGCTCGTACTCACGGAAGAAGAAGCCTGGCAGGTGTTGCGATACGTCCGGTCATTCGGTCAATAATTAGGAAAGCACTGCATAGGGTACTCCACCTTTCTTACCCGTTTCGCATCCGGTCAGTCTTTTTCCCACGCTTTCTCGCCTCGCTTTAATAGGCTACGGAATAGCCGCTGCATTTTTTTTCTGGCCTTCTCACGACGCCGTCGCTGGCGTTCGACCATGCGTCCCGCAACAAAGGCGGCCCGCGTGCTGGTCGAATGTTTGAGGAATGTTCGGATATACGTTTCAGCTTGAAGGGCGTCCTGGTGCATACCGAGGACGTCCTGCACAGTGCGGGCTTTGTTGATAAAGCGAGTGGCGGGCTTGCCGACCGTCGGTCCCGCAAGTTCGGCGGCATAACGGGCTCGTTTTGTTTTGATTCTGATTTCGTGGATTGTGGCGCTGTTGGGTGTGCGGCCAGCCTGGCGAAAGGCGTTTCGCAACTTTGTGAACTCCTGCTTGGCGAGGTCGCGCAACGTCAGGGTGGATTCGACGGTCGTCAGATCGTGCGCCACTTGCTGGAGTCGCCTCACGAGATCAAGATATCGTGCGCTCTTCAGCTCGTTCAGCAGGACCTCCTGGGCATTGGTCCGCTGTGCTTCCAGATGGGCGATGAACGATGTCAATGGCCGGCGGTCTCGGGCATCCAACGAGGTAGATTCCTCACGGAAATAGGCGAGTTGCACGTCGAGGTCGCGGGCCGGTCCCAGCAATCTGCCGAGCCAGCGCAAGTCATCCCGCAACAAGTTTGCCCATTCAGGAACCAGTAGGGGGTTGGCAGTGCATAGGACGGCCCGCAATTGTCTCGTGGCCACACGCATTTGATGCAGACTTTCTGGTTCCCTTCCGAGCCTGGCACCGGGGTCATGCGTAAGCAGCCATTGGGCATGGTGTGCGAGAGCCCATCTCACATGAGCCAAAACCGGCGCATCTGATGCCGGCTGTGGCTCAGGACCAGAATCCACCAAAGAAAGCGCGCGAAAGAGCTTGGGGCGCCCGTCATGATCTTCGGCTCCCGCTTGACGGAGCTGCCGTTCAAGGTCGGGGAGTGTACTTTTCTTCCCGTTCACCTGTTCGATTTCGAGTTCTCGAAAGCCCTGAAGGACCGCTCCATCCTTTATAACAGACACGTGGTCAAGCGTGACCTCTGCGACAGGGGTATGGCCCATGCGCACACGGATACCTGCCCGCCAGACTCGCAACGTCGCCACGGGCAAGAGTTGCCGCTGTCCGAGAGGGAGAAAGAGCAGGTCGCGGAACGTGCATGGTGGAGTAGCCAGGCGATCGACCAGCTCAATTTCTTGTCGGTCCTTCATCAGAGGGAGTTTCAGTTGCCAGGCCTGTTTTCCGCGCTGGACTCGATGGCGGAGGGTAATCCCCGCATGGGCCAGGTCGTACTGGGCAGTGTCGTAATAGGTCGAGGTCAGCAGCCGGCGTGGAAGCGGGATGCCGGGGAGCTTGGGCAGACGGAAATGATCATCGACCGACAGTTTGATTTCACGCTCGACCATCGATTGAACAGTCTGGTTGGAAGCAGGGTTATCTGGCGGTTTCGAGGGAGGGTTGTTGGTATGAGCCATCGAGGTCTCCTTGCGGGACCATTAACTGTCGCAGACGGAAGGAGAGAGAAGCAATCCCTAGCTGAGGCGGACGGGCCAAGCAGCTTGAGTATTTAACAGGTGTCTAAGTTTTTCGGCATCCTGCCAAGGAGATGTGGGTCTGCATTACCCGGAATCGTTGAAATATTATTTCGACATTATCTCCAACCTGAGCACCCAGTCAATGGCTCAACAGACCCCAGATTGAATTAACGGATAAGTAACTCTGTCGTAACGGTATGTTGTTGAGCCCGGTCTTATCATGATCACGCAATGTTGACTGGTACATCATCCATGGCAGGGATGCGCAACTCGGTTCTCATCTTCCTGAAATCCGAGGCGTTCGCGCAGTCGTTGAAGAGGGCAGTGGAGTCGAGCGGTTATCGTGGGACAGCGGTAACCACGGAGGTCTGTGCGCTCACAGAGGTGGAAGTGAACGCGCCATCCTTAATTATTCTTGACCGTCGCTCCGACTCCGTCGCGAAATTCAGACGGATGAAAATGCTTAGCAGGGTTTCGATCATCGCGGTGCAAGAGGGAGCCATATCCTGCTACGACGAGGAATGTCTTGAAGAATATGATCAGGATATAGATTTGGTCGTATGTGGCCAGAGTGTCCGTGAGCTCGTCGCGCGGGTGCGCGCCATCCTTCGACGTCGAGAGGCCGGCGTCGAGGCGAACATCCAACTTAGTGCAGGGAATCTTCGGATGGACCTCACGTGTCATGAAGTCCTGGTCAACGGCCATGCCGTCGATCTGACTCCAAAGGAATTCCAAATTCTGAAGCAATTTCTCGAATCGCCTCGCCGCGTATTCTCTCGCCAGGAGATGCTCAACCGGGTTTGGGGAGAAGGCTATGCGCTCGAAGAGCACGCGCTTGATGTGCACATTCATTCGTTGCGACAGAAGATTGAGCAGAACCCCACCAGTCCGACATTTCTCCTGACCGTCAGGGGCGTGGGATACAAGTTGCGGGTCTAGGAGCCTGTCCGAGTAATGCTGTTCTGCAACAGCAAACTATCTGCTGCAACTGCGTCGTTCTCGACCCCAAGAACGTATTGTAGGGAATGCGCCTCCGCTTTCTTGGAACTTGCAGCCGTACATGTGCCAACAGCTGTCCGCTTCGCAACGCAGGATTAATCGGACAGGCTCCAAGCTCGAAACATTCATGAGCGCATGTGCTGCAATCGCCCATCCGCTGCTCTTGAGTGTGACGCGTCGTTTCTGAAGCCATTCCAGAATCTGTTGACCTGTTGAATGTTCGGAATTCATCAGGTCGGGTCGACCAAATCAGAAAAACAGGCAAGCAGAGGACCCCGTCTTTCCCACATCTGGTGCGGATGCGACGAGGCGTGGAGAGAGTTGGTTAGGAGAGTTGGCGGCTAGAATTCGTCGATGGCGACAGGACGAAGCAGATCGCGGACGGAGAGGGTGCCCACCACCGTTCCACCATTGGTGACGACGCCTAAGTGGTGGGTCTGGTGTCTATTCATGAGGTCCGCCGCTTCGGTGAGCGGGCGGCGCTCTTCGATCCCAATGATTGGGCAGTTCATGATGTCTTCGACGGGGATAAAGTAGGACGATTTGTCGGCTCCTACGAATTTCCTTACGACATCCGATTCCGTGACGATGCCAATGATCTGGTGATCGTGAGACACCAACACGCTTCCTACATTGCAGGCTTTCATCAACTTGGCGGCCTCGATGACCGAGGTGCCGGAATCCACTGTCACGAGATCCCGCTTCATGAGTTGACTGACTGTAAC
>JBBRRN010000434.1:0-3595 GCA_038200685.1 Nitrospirales bacterium | reverse complement strand
CGAACCAGCTTGCGCGTGTCGTCGCTCTGGAGACAGTCGCTCTTCGGTCGGAGTTCCTGGCACACCAGAGATCGAGACAACGATGTCAGGGTTGTCAACAGCCCACGACTGAGGGCTTCGTCTGGTAGCCAGACGACAAGGATACTGGAGACGCGCGATCCCTCTTTTCCGCAGACGCGCGTCTCCCTCAGGCGATACCATTCATAGGGCAGCGCGTGAATAGCCCCTTGTGGCTCCCATTCAATGAAGGAGAGGCGGCCCTCGTCTTCTGGAACGTAACAGGCGACGCCGAGCGCGGTGCCGATGGCATAGCGATCGCGGATGCGGGATTCCGTGCTCTCGACGTAGGGACCCCCGCTCGTGGTCACCAGGAGCACGGTGACGCGCTGGCCGTGCTCGGTTCGCTCGGCTAGCGCCTGCCTCAGCAGCCCAAGGCGTTGACTGAGCGGTGGTTCGGGTCCGGCGGTCTTGCCGGTGGATCGTGCTTCTTTGAACCCTCGCTGCACGGCTGCCACCGGATCTTCCCAGAGTCGCGCGCGGACGGCTTGCTCGCCGACCGTGTGTGTCATTTCCAGCCCGGTGCCGACCGGCCGCGAACTGCGCAACGGCTCTTTGATCAGCAACACGCCGCCAATGGCCAGCACAAGCGCGAGCGCCCCCGCTATTGCCAGCTTCGAGTCGCCAGATCCTTTTTTGGCCATAGAATAATTCGCTTCTGTGGTCAACCGCAGGAAATAGTGATGGTTCCTATTTCCTTGAGATTGCTGTGGCCACTGTACAACAGACAGTGAGGGGGACTGCAAGAAGGGAATCGGCTACGAACTACAACTCACGGACAGATGTTTGCCCCAGTTGGGAGGCGGAGCCGCATAGGCGTCCATACCTGGTTGATCCCTGTACGGATCGTGCAGCAGCGTGAGTAACCGATCGATCTCGGAGTAGTCTTTCTTTTGAGCCTTCTCGATCGCGGTCTGGGCTAAATAATTCCGGAGCACGTACTTGGGATTGATGCGGTTCATGCGTATCAGACGGTCCTCATCCCGACTTCCCTCTTCACGCAGTCGATGCTTGTACCGACGAGCCCACTGGTCGAATGATTCACGATCCAAAAAGAAATCACGAAGCGGCTCATTCAGCGAATCAGTTCCAATCTGAAACAAGCCCAATCTCCGAAAGAAGCTTGTGTAATCGACGTGGTGCAGGTGCATGAGCGCCAAGAGGTCTTGAATTAAGGGCGCATCCTCCTCTTTCGTCTCGATGAGCCCGAACTTTGCCCGCATCAACTCCATATACAGTCCCTCACAGAGAGGGGTGTAGCGGTCGAGTGCGGTCTTCAATTCATCCTTCTGAGCCAACGGGAGGAGGGCCTGCGCCAGACAACTGAGATTCCAGAGACCGATATAGGGCTGTTGATTGAAGGCGTAGCGACCATTGTGGTCGGAATGGTTGCAGATAAATCCCGGATCGTAGTCGTCGATGAAGCCGAACGGGCCATAGTCGAGTGTGATGCCGAGGATCGACATGTTGTCCGTATTCATGACCCCGTGCGCCCAGCCGACGGCCTGCCATTGCGCAATCAGCCTTGCGGTGCGCTCGACGACCTCGGAGAAAAACCGTACATACCGGTCCGATGCATCGATGAGATGAGGGTAGTGCTGCGCGATGACATAATCGGCGAGGATTTTGAGCTGATCGTGCTGCTTCCGATAATAGAGGATCTCGAACGAACCGAACCGCACATGAGACGGCGCCATCCGCACGAGCATTGCGCCGGTCTCGATCTGCTCGCGATAGACTTGGTGGTCGCTGCCCACGATGCAAAGCCCCCTCGTTGTCGGAATGCCAAGGCTAAACATTGCTTCGCTGCACAGATACTCCCGGATGGTTGAACGTAGCACTGCGCGGCCATCTCCTTCTCGCGAGAACGGCGTCAGTCCCGCCCCTTTCAGATGGAGGTCCCACTTCTCGCCCCGTTCGTTCCGTACTTCGCCAAGGAGAATCGCCCGCCCGTCTCCCAGCTGCGGCACATAGACGCCGAACTGATGGCCGGAGTACAGCATCGCCAACGGCTCCATCCCCTGGGCAAGCATGCTGCCACCAAATACTGCGGCAAATTCAGGCCGCGTCGCTTGCTCCGGATCGAGATCGATGAGTGCTGCTGCTGCGGGATTGAAACTAACGAGATGTGGAGGCTCGGAAAACGGAGTCGGGTTCAGCTTGGCAGAGAGCGCTTCGGGCAGTCGAGCATAGGAGTTATCGAAGGAGAGGGTTTCCAGCTGGCGCTTTGTCATGGATGAAACATGTCCGCCTAGCGTGCGTTATCGACTCCCGCTCTGGATCTCGCGATCGAGCGTGAATACGAAAACCCGTTCGCCGATTTGTACATCGATATCGGTAAAGAGCGCGAGGGTTTTGGCGCCGGTGATTTCGCTCACCTGTTCACAGAGTTTGTCCCGGCCTAGCGCAATCAGGTTCTGCCGCAATCGCTTTACCATATCGATGCCTTCCACCGTTTTAGCCAACTGACGCTCTGCCGGAGTCAGCACCCCCTTGAGCCGGACCACGACGAGATCCCGCACGATAAACGCGCGCACTTCATCCGGCCCGCGGCCCATGAATTCCTGTTCAAACTTGATGATGGCGTTACGAATGGCGTTTTCCATGTGTTGTCCTGATTAAGACAGAAATTTCTAGACCGTTGCCAGACTTGATCCAGGATTACAGGATTATAGGGGCGAGCGCCTGCCCGGACAAGGGTAATAAGTCCTTTATCCTACCAACCTCGAGGCCTAGGGCTTTCGGGCCACTCCGTGATGGCTAAGGAACTAATTTCATCCCAGCGCTTGACGGCGGTCTAAGGAACATATTATTGATGGATCTGGGTTTCATTGTACAGCGGTGTTCCCTGTCCTGAGAATCCTCAACGACAGGCGGGATACCGACTTCGACAGTCAACGGCCGTAGGGTGACCGGCAATCCACAAGAATGGCCGGTCGTAGTACAAGCCAACTGGAGTTACCCCCATTAGCTATTAGGGGTTCTTAGTTGGCTTTTGTGTTTTCTAGAGACCAATAACGAACGTATCGAGGTACCGATGTACGCTGCCATACTCGTTCCGTTGCTCCCGCTCCTCGCATCGCTCATTGTGTTGGTAGGCGACGAGGGATCGAGGAATTTACGAGCCAAGATCGCGGCCTTTCCCATCTACGCGACCTTTCTCGGCGCTATTGTGACCCTGTGGCTTGTGGCGACGGAGGGGCCTGTCATCATTCGTTTCTACGACCCCGCTTCTCCCGCAACCCTGGCCTTTCCCATGGGGCTCTATATCGACCGCTTGAGCGCAGTCATGATGGTGCTGATCTCCGGTGTCGGCACCGTCATCTTCACCTATTCCATCGGCTACATGTATCAGGATCTCCATGATCGCCGGTTTCTGGCGCTCATCTGCTTTACGATCTCCGTTCTGCTCTGCATGGTGTCCAGTGTCAACCTCATGATGCTGTTCCTGGTCTGGCAAGTCATCAGCTGTCTACTCTATCTGCTCGCCCACAATCATTCCCATGAAGCGACGCGCAAAGGCGCCGTCAGAACCTTT
>JBBRRN010000433.1:0-3632 GCA_038200685.1 Nitrospirales bacterium | reverse complement strand
CTGCCGGTCGATTGTGTCGTCGCGGTCAGCCGCGAGCCTGGGGCGGAAACGAAGATCGTTCCAGTCCAGGAGATCCCGAAAGACTGGTATGCCCTCGACATCGGCCCGGCCTCCGTGAAACTGTTCAATGAAGCAGTCCAGAATGCAAAGACCATTCTATGGAACGGACCGATGGGCGTATTCGAAATCGATGCCTTCGCGCGAGGGACACTTGCGATGGCTCACGCAGTTGCCAATGCCTATGCCCTGTCAATCGTCGGCGGTGGCGAAACAGCCCTGGCCGTCCATCGAGCCGGCGAATCAGACAATATGTCGTTCATCTCGACCGGCGGCGGCGCCGCACTGGAATTATTGGAAGGCAAACAACTCCCGGGTTTGACCGCCCTCCCGGATCGAATGGCGTAATCGGCTCATCGTTGAGTGCTTCGCCTCTACTATCTTCGAACATCGAGACACCCGTGCGTAAACCCCTCATCGTCGGCAACTGGAAGATGAACAAGACCGCCTCGGAGGCTGCGGCCTTCATTCACGACCTCCGTGAACGAGTCCCGGCATCGCCTCACGCCGACGTAGTCCTTGCACCGCCCTTTACAGCACTCGAATCGGCTCGTACTGCCCTAGGCCCCTCCTCCTGGATCAGCCTTGGCGCACAGGACGTACATTGGGAGCAGCATGGGGCTTTCACCGGGGAAGTGTCTGCACTGATGTTGCGCGATCTTGGCTGCCAATATGTGATCGTCGGCCACTCTGAACGGCGCACGCTCTTCGGCGAACGGGATGAGCATGTCCAGAAGAAGGTCCGAGCGGCGCTGAAACACGGGCTCTCTCCAATTCTCTGCGTGGGAGAATCGCTGGCGGACCGTGAGGCAGACCGAACGGAATCGGTCGTCACCGCTCAACTCAACGGCAGCCTGACAGGATTATCCTCACATGATCTGGCGACCATCACCATCGCCTACGAACCGGTCTGGGCCATCGGCACCGGACGTTCCGCCACGGTGGAACAAGCCGAGATCGTGCATCGTTCAATCCGGCTGTTCGTTGAAACCGGATGGAATCGCGACATCGCATCGGCCATGAGGATTCTGTACGGCGGAAGTGTCACGCCCCAGAATATTGCATCGCTCCTCGCCTGCGACGCAATCGACGGGGCTCTGGTAGGAGGGGCTTGCCTCAATCTAGACTCGTTTGCTACAATTCTCTCCTTTGCGCAGATGCCGCGTGCCTAATTGATCGGAGTGTCATGTATATTGTCCTCATTATCATTCATGTCCTAGTCTGTTTTCTCATGGTCGGCGCAATCCTCTTACAATCAGGGAAGGGCGCTGAAATCGGCGCGTCATTCGGCGGCTCTAGCCAGACCGTCTTCGGGAGCCGCGGCCCCGCAAACTTCTTGAGCAAGTTCACGGTCGTCGTCGCGGCCATTTTCATGCTGACTTCGCTGAGTCTGGCTATGCTTGCCAAAGAACGGACATTTTCTTCCACGGTCATCGATCTCAAAAAGAAAGAGACGTCTCAGCCGGCCCCTGAAATCCCAGCTACGACGCCTGCTGCCCCAGCAGCGGAAAGCCACACTCCTAGCGACTCTTCCTCCGGTAAACACTAACAGGCCACTGAAAATCCAGCCCTCATCGGTGGGAGTGTGTCTGGTTTATCGGTTTTGTCTAGTCCAGCACACTCACGAGACCCGCTACACAGATCAGGGCAACCAGTCTGTTCTCACGGATGTGAAGCAGTGGGCGCAGGACAGTATGGACTGAATCTCTTCAGTTCGAGCTAAATGCGGGTAAGCCACGCCTCGTGGGAAAGGTCTTCCCCACGCACGATGGCAAAGAAGGTTTTTTGCAGAGATTGTGTAATTGGACCTGGCGTGCCAGTTCCAATGCGGCGGTTGTCAATTTCTCGAACCGGCGTCAGTTCGGCAGCAGTTCCTGTCACAAACACTTCATCGGCGATATACATGTCATCACGTGTAAAACGTTCCTCCACCACTGGAATACGCTTCTCCCGCGCCAGCTCGATGACAGAGCTTCTGGTGATGCCGTCAAGAATCGAGGTCAGCGGCGTCGTCTTGATCTGCCCTTTCCGAACAATAAAGATATTCTCCCCAGTCCCCTCGGACACATAGCCCTCGGTATCAAGCAAAATAGCTTCATCATACCCATCCGCCTTCGCCTCACGTTTCGCGAGAATCGAGTTTACGTAGTAACCGGAAATTTTCCCTCTCGTCATCGAGACATTGACGTGATGGCGCGTAAACGACGACACACGGGCCCGCATCCCATTCGCCAGAGCATCGTCCCCGAGGTAGGCGCCCCAGGTCCAGGCCGCGATGGCCAGCTTGATTGGATTGTCGCCGGGATAGACCCCCATCGCCCCGTGCCCGATATAGACGAGTGGACGGATATAGCAGGCCTCTAACTTATTCACTCTGACTGTCTCCACGATGGCCTCTGCCACCTGCTTCTTATCGAAAGGCATCTGCATCATGCCGATATGGGTGGAGTCGAACAACCGATCCACATGTTCCTGTAGCCGGAAAATTGCGGAACCGGACTTCCCCTTGTAACAACGAATCCCCTCGAACACAGCCAGTCCATAATGGAGCGAATGGGTCATCACGTGGACCTGCGCGTCCGCCCAATTGACGAACGATCCATCCATCCAAATTTTTCCTTGTGGCTCAAGCATCGGTATCGCAGGCAGTCTGTGAACATTCGAGCGGTGAAATCGGAATATAGCAGCGGGCTGGAAGAAGCGTCAAGTAAACGGGCGCGGCATGGCCCATAGGTCGACCAAGCGAGGGTATGCACTCAGGCTGGCGACTGAGGAGCGCGAATCTGCTGGTTCAATGCGGCGCTGATGTGCTTCTTTGCTGATGGACTGAGGCGGACAAAGTCCAGACCGAAATCGTTTCCATCTACCCACCGGACCGTAGCCCGGTCAATGTCTATCGTCGGACCGTCGTCTGAAAGCGTGAGGCGAAGCGCCAAATCGAGACCCGGCTCAACCTCATGCTCTCCTCGAACACGCATACCGGATTGAGACAAATTGGTCACGATACCCTTTCCCACACATCTTCCGCTGAGATAATAGAGCACACGCTGAGTCGGGACGCGGCGATAGGGACGGAGTACGAATCGGCGGGCTTTCGGCTTGGAGGGATGTGGCTTTGGTGCATTGGCCATCAGAATCTCCGATGCGTGAAGGTGGTCAACAATGAAAGCATAGCATATGCCACAGGATCGAACAGAGGTGGCGGACGAAAGAGCTAAGAACAGAAGGGACGAGGTTCGCCATCACATCTTCGTTATCGGACTAAAATATCGCGATAGAGCAGGCCCTTACCTTGACAGAAATCAAACCCCTATGGTACACAGTCATCTTCTGTAATGGAGACGGGGGCTTATGTACGCAATCATTGAGACAGGCGGCAAGCAGTATCGAGTCGAAACTGGGACATTGGTCCAAGTGGAGTCCCTCCCCGGCGAGGTAGGGGCAACGGTTGAACTTGACCAAGTGCGGCTGGTCCACGGCGAGAAGGGTCTGGAGATTGGACAACCGTTGGTCAAAGGGGCCAGCGTCAAAGGTCAGATCATCGCCCAGGATCGAACCCGCTCCATCACCATCTT
>JBBRRN010000432.1:0-3638 GCA_038200685.1 Nitrospirales bacterium | reverse complement strand
CGGCCATGCAGCAGGCCGTGGCGACTGTGCGATCGCAGTTGGGACGTCAGTGGACGTCATCATCCGAGGGGCTTCGCCTCACCGGGCCTCCCATGGAGTCGCGCAACCCCGGACGCCCGGATGAAGTCGTGGGTCGGGTATCCAGTGCGAGTTCAGGTGATATTCAACAGGCACTGCGCCGGGCCGTTCAGGCACAGGAGGACTGGCGTGACACGACCACAGAACGACGAGTGGAGATTCTGCAGGCCGCCACTTCAATCATGAGGAGCAGGCGCGATGAGTTGTCGGCATGGGAAATAGTAGAGTGCGGGAAGCCCTGGCGGGAAGCGGATGCAGATGTCGCGGAAGCGATCGACTTTCTTGCATATTATGCGGAGAGTTGGTGCCAGCTCGCTGCTCCAAAACGGTTAGGACAGGAACCTGGTGAACTGAATCAGCGTTTCTATAGCCCTCGTGGAGTCACGGCCGTCATCGCTCCGTGGAATTTCCCGTTGGCGATTCCCGCCGGCATGGTGTCGGCGGCACTCGTCACCGGAAATCCCGTGATTTTCAAACCTTCCGAACGGTCGCCCATGATGGGGCATTGGCTCACAGAGGTCTTGCAGGAGGCCGGCGTGCCAGAGGGAGTATTCAGCTGTTTACAGGGTGGACCTGACGTCGGGCGTGCGCTAGTCTGCCATCCCGATATTGTCACGATTGCCTTTACCGGTTCGAAAGACGTGGGGCTCTGTATACTGAAGGACGCCGGAACTCTGAGGCCTGATCAACGCATGGTGAAGCGGGTGCTGGCCGAGATGGGCGGGAAAAACGCGATCATCGTCGATGACACGGCGGATCTTGATGATGCGATTACTGGGGTGATTTCATCGTTCACCGGTTATGCGGGACAGAAGTGTTCTGCCTGTTCCCGGGCAATCGTGCATACGGCGATCTACGAGAGCTTTCTGGACCGGCTCAAAGAAGCGGTGCTGAGTCTGAGGGTTGGAAATCCAGAAGAGCCCGGGACACAGATCGGGCCGGTGATCGATCATCGAGCGCAGTCGAAGACTCAGGAGTATATAGAGATTGGAAAGAAGGAAGCTCGCCTACTCGTAGAAGGGGCTGTGACGGGGCCAGGTTGGTATGTTGGGCCAACGGTCTTCGCGGATGTGGCGCCGACACATCGAGTCGCCCAGGAAGAAGTCTTCGGGCCGATCCTTGCCGTTATGAAAGCGTCTTCTTTCCAAGACGCGTTGACTCTGGCGAATTCAACGGCCTACGCACTCACCGGTGGAGTCTATTCGAGAAGCCCAGCCAATCTGGAACTCGCGCGGAAACAGTTCGACGTTGGAAATCTCTATCTCAATCGCCCGATCACGGGCGCGTTAGTCGGCCGTCAGCCGTTTGGAGGTCATCGACTCTCCGGAGTCGGAGCGAAAGCTGGAGGGGAAGAGTATCTGACGCAATTCGTGGTGACCCGCGTCGTGAGCGAGCAGACCCTCCGTCGAGGATTCGCCCCGCCCGAGTGAAGCCTTCGACGGTGTGATCTCATACGATTCCAGTTCTTCCATGATATCCGTCACCACACCCCGGTCTTCCATCTGCGAGAGCTCCTGCCGCTCGACATACTTGACTAGCCCGACACCCTTTACAAACCAGGCGGTCATCACATCGGTTCCCATGGCAGTCTTCTTCGCACCGGAGAGGTGAATCTGCATGTGCATGCGCGCTTCCAGCTTCACGGCATCCTTGAATGTGCCGGCTGGGACCGTCACTGATTCATGCCCCAGTACTGTTGCCTCGCCCTGCGAGTCTGCCTTTTCGTTGACGCCATCACGGTCCAGATCCGTGCCGAAGTCCATGTCCTTGCGGTTGAATTGCTGGAAGGACGACGAGAGCTTCATCGGGAACCGTACGATCTGATAGGGCACGAGTTGTTTTTCGAAGGGCGTGCCAGGTTCTGAACCGTAATAGACGATGCCCACGCTATCGCGCCGGTAGAAACTATCCATTGGGCCGTGATTGCCTGGATTAGCATCGTGAAACACGGTGACCGTCATGCCCTTCATGACTTTCGTCTCGGTGACTGAGGAAACATTAGAGAAAAATTTATGCTCGATCGTTTGCAGAGGCCCTTCGGTTATCTGGCCACGATAACGCCACGTATTGCCGATTTGATCGGGAAAATAATCGGCGGATTGCGCAATGAGGCTGGTATCATCCGCGGCAAAGGAGGTTGACCAGGGAGTGCAGCTGAGCAGTAGCACTGAGCCCACGATGAAGGCCCATCGGTATCCCAGTTTCGTCAGCGGCATGCGCAAGATCCTCCAGTAGTTGATCGATGGGATGACCGTACCATAGGAATCCTGGAAGCGGCAAGGGAAGGAGAACGGTGCGCTTACAGGCTTGCCTTCAGGCGATATCCCACCCATAATCCTCTTGCAGATGTTGAAAGAGTCCGCCAGCTTCGTTCTCACATCGTTCAGGCCCTCAACGTACCCACGGGAAAGAGCTGTTCTAACAGCTCGGGGCTGGGAGGGTGAGCAAGGTACGCCTTCGGACCTTCACTCGCTGCGGCCTTGCCGGAGAAGCTTTTTGAACATTCTGCAAGATGGTGTGCGTTTTCTCAGAGGCGTTCTATTCTGCGACATCAGCAGCATCAACATGGGTTTCTCCATTGCCTGCTAAGCAACGAGCCACCTAGATGACGAGACCGGCCAGCGAATTCGCACAGTCTGTACTGGTAACTGGCGCGTCTGGAGGAATCGGGCGAGCGATTAGCCTGGCCTTTGCGGCAGCCGGCTGGTCTGTTGGGATCCATTACCATCGAAACAAGGCCGCGGCTGAGGAGACGCTCGCACAAGTGATGGTCGCCGGTGGAACTGGAGCGCTCTACCAAGCCGATATTCGTGAGGCACATGCAGTGCAGCAGATGGTCGAGACCTCGTGTCGCCGGGTGCCTGTGCCGTCGGTGTTTGTCTGCAATGCCGGCATTGGAGGGAGTCAACTCCTGCTTCGACAACATGAAGAAAATTGGGCCGATGTGGTTGCCACGAATCTGACGGGAGCTTTTCACTGCCTCCGCGCCATGGCCCCTCCCCTCCTCGCTCACGGTGGTGGGTCGATCGTCGTCATTGGATCGTATGCCGGACTCCATGGTTCGAGTGGGCAATCCGCCTATGCGGCGTCAAAAGCCGGTCTTATCGGATTGGTGCATAGCGCAGCCCTTGAGTGGGGCGCGGGTAACGTTCGTGTGAACCTCCTCTTGCCCGGCTGGCAGAAGACAGGCCTCACAACAGAAGTCATGCCAGCAGACGATAACTGGAACGATCATGCGTTGGGTCGACCACCATCGCGAGAAGAAGTCGCCAGGACTGTCTTCCATCTGGCACAACTGAACGATGTGTCGGGGCAGGTGTGGAACTGTGATAGCCGAATCCTTTAGCAGGATGCTGAAAAAGTCTTCCAGCTTCGTTCTCACCTCGAACAGGTCCTCAACGTACCCGAGAGGGTACGCCTGCGGCCTGTTCTTCGGCTGCGGCCTTGCTGGAAAAACTTTTTGAGCATCCTGCGGGGAGCAGAGTTCCAGTTTCCAGCAGAAATCAATTATGCGACGACCCAAACAACTAACTACCGATTCCAGCTCGCGAGGGGTTTTT
>JBBRRN010000431.1:0-3658 GCA_038200685.1 Nitrospirales bacterium | reverse complement strand
TCAGGGCTGCGCATAAGTGACCAAGAAATACTAATAAGATGATGAACACCAAGACCATACCGGTAATGAGAATGTCCGTGACGGTTTCTACCGTTGTATGAATCAAGGCCGTGCGATCGTAGAAGGTTTTGATCTTGACGCCGGACGGCAACTTCTCCGCGTTGAGGTCTTCAACCTTTTCTCGGACCTTCTCAAGAACATTAAGCGCCTTATATCCTCGCTGGAGCAAAATGACGCCCTCGACGACATCGTCGCGATCATCGATCCCAACCTTGCCCAAGCGCACCTGGGAACCCACTGCAACCGTCCCCAACGTCTTGACAAAGATCGGCGTCCCCCCTTTTTCAGCCACCATCACGTTTTCGATATCCGCAATCCCAGTAATGAGGCCCAGTCCACGAATGTTGTAGTTTTGCGCGCCGAGCGTCAGATAGTTCCCTCCGACATTGGCATTACTATTGGTCAAGGCGGACATGACCTGCGACAGACTAACGCCATAGCTGATCAATCGTCCGGGATCGATATCGACATGATATTCTTTGGTCGTCCCCCCCATTGCCGTGACGTCGATGACACCGGGAATGCGTCGGAATTCTCGGCGGACCTGCCAATCCTGAATCGTTTTCAAGTCCGTGAGCGTGGTCTCGCCGGCACCCGTAAGTTCATATCGATAGATTTCGGCGATCGCCCACCAAGGAGACAGCGACGGCGCCGCTCCCTGAGGCAATTGCACCGATGTCAGCCGGTTCAACACTTCCTGACGATCGCGAAAGATCTCCGAATCAAAATCAAAATAGATCTTGATGTCGCTCAACCCGAAGATCGAGAGGGAGCGAATGTCCGTGAGACCCGGCATGCCATTGAGAGCGACTTCAATAGGGATCGTGATTTGGCGTTCGACCTCTTCGGCCGACCACCCAGGCTGTTGGGTGATCAGCTCGACCATCGGCGCAGAAGGATCGGGATAGGCGACGATATCGAGGGTGCGAAAGGCGTAGAGCCCGCCGAAAAAGAGAAGAAAGCCCAGGCTGCAGACCATGACCCGCTGGACGAGCGAGAGTTCAACAATTCTGGCTATCATGGGGTGTGGTTAGATTCCAAATCGAAGGAAAAATAAATCCACGTGGGAATGCTACCTTTTCGGGCCGGCGGGCACAGGAGGACAGGCTCTCGATCTGGTTGGTTGACAACCGCCGACTTCCTGCCCCTTGATCAAGACGGCTCCTTTGGTCACGATGCGTTGTCCCGATGTCAGGCCGCGCAAAACATGCACCTGATCCGGCGAAATCGTGCTCACTGCGACTTCTCGTTTGACATACTGGTCGGCCCCTTCGACGATGTACACAAACTGTTTTCCATCCTCTTCCAATACGGCTTCGCGAGGAATCGTTAGAAGTCGCATGGACTCTCCGACCTCGATATGGAGGCGGGCAAACATTTCAGGTTTCAGTCTATGATCCTTATTATTGACCAAGGCGTGCAGCTTAATGGTTCGCGAAGTCGGGTCCACTACGTCGCCGATGGTGGTCACGGTCGCTGGGAAATTCACGTCCTGGTAAGCCTCCACAGTGACTTTGGCAGACTGCCCCTCCTTTACCAAAGCAAGATCACGTTCATAGAGATCCGCGACCACCTGCAGCATATCGAGGTCTGCCACCGTGAACACGACCTGGCCGGAGACTCCCCCGATCGACTGGCCTGGCGTCACATTCCTTTCTACGACGATCCCGGTTAAGGGACTCTTCATTTCAAATCGCGACGTGATTTTTTGCCGGTCGAGCGGTTTATCCAGTTCCTGCGCGGGAACCCGCAAGGACAACAGCCGTTCTTTCGCGCGGCGGAATTCCGCACGCGCCTTGATCAATTCGTTCTCCGCTTGCTTGAGGTCCTTGAGCGCCAGCGCTTTATTCTCATACAAGTCTTTGGCCAACTCATGTGCACGTGTCGCATATTGAAGGTCCGAGTCTTCCTTGACATACTCCGAATAGGCTTGAGCAATGTCCTGACTGTCCAATACCAACAGCACACTACCAGCCTGCACACGAGCACCCAAATGCGCCCGCACCTCGAGAACACGCCCTTGGAGCGGAGAGGAAATTCTTGAATAGCGATCCTCCCCGTAGGCGACCTTCCCAACCAATGTGAGATCATGCGCTCCCGACCCAAGTTCGACGAGAGCCGTTTCAACCCGCGGATACGAATCCGCAACCGATCCGGCTACCTGAGAGGGAGACATGGCAGCGTTGGAAACCGCGGGCTGTTCTCCTCGCCCACAGGCAGAGAGAATCAAACAGCCTAAGACGAAGGTCGAGACCGCTAGCGTAAACGGTAGGCTGCGGGAATCAATCATACGCTCAGCCGTTGCCTCACCTGTGACTTGGCTTGTCACGACCTGATCTCCTGCCCCACGGCGCTTTCTAATTGGAAGAGGTTATGTTGATAGGTAAACAAGGCTTCGATATAGTTTTGCTGTATCGTTCGCGACGTGCGCGCGGCATCGAGCAAATCAAGAATTGTTGCGCCGCCCCGCTCATAGGCACGTTCGACAATTGCAAATGTTGAGAGGGCGTCTTTCAACACCTCACCGAAATAGGCCTCAACCAATCGCCTGCTCTGCAGGAGATTGCGATACGCGACTTCCACTTCATTCTCTACTAGATTGACGGTCTTATCCAAGTCGGCTTCTGCCGACTGGAGGGAAACCTCCGCCTGGAGAATCCCACCTTGGTTCCGGTTGAATAGAGGCAAAGGAATGCCAGCGTTGAGCGCGACTTGGCCTGGATTATCAGGCCCTCGCGCTCCCTGTATCGCGTATCCGGCGCCGATCGTCACATCGGGGATCCGATAGGCCTTCGCCAGCTTCAGATCGGATTCCCGCTGGGAAAAAGTAAAGCGCTTGGCCCGGATGTCCGGACGCGCATCGATGGCGGTTACGCGCAACGTTTCGATATCGGGGTCTATCCAGCGAAAACCCAACTCCGTAGTCAAATCCAGTACTGTCTTGGGGGATAACCTCAGCAACTGACGAAGCTCTCCCCTCGCTGATTCTGCCGCCTGCAGCGATTGTATCACCTGCGCGTGAAAGTCCACCATCTGCAAGCGAATCCGAATAAGATCGATTTCCGCGATATATCCTTTATTGAATCGGATGGTATTGATCGCAAGGATACGGGAAAAACGTTCACGATTTTCTTCTGCCAACACCAACCTGCGCTGAGCCAACTGACTCCGGTAATAGGTATCCTTGACCGTAAACCCGAGTTGCCGCACGGCATCTTCGAAGGCCGCTTCTGCCGATTGCGTGCCGAACCCCGCACTTTCAATTCGATAGCCTCGTTTCCCTGCTAACTCGAATAATTGAGAGACTTGCGTAAACAGCTGCCCGCTATTGGACAGGGTTCTCCCTTGTGTATAGGAACTGAGTGTCCCGATCGACACCAACGGGTTCGGAAAAAGCCGCGCGGTGACTTCCTGCCCTTTTGTATACTCAATCCCGTACTTGGCGATAAGTACATCAAGGTTTTGACTGAGGAACAGTCCTACCGCGTCGTTCAAGCTAAGACGAAGCGGTTTCGATACCACTGTGGCCTGTTCAGGAGCCGGAGAAGGCGAGGCAGCACTGGGGGGAGATGCAGGCATACTCAGAATGCTGAGAACT
>JBBRRN010000430.1:0-3667 GCA_038200685.1 Nitrospirales bacterium | reverse complement strand
GTCTCAAAGTGGGGAGGCTGGTGGGGCGGCGAATGCTATGGTCCACGATTACTGGCCGATGTGACCCCGATTCTGTGTTTCCTATTGTATCCGGCCATTAATTATTTCGAAGGAAAGAAGGCTGTGAAGTATGTCATGATCGCGCTAACCGTGTTGTCCATAGGCATGCACGCCATAGGTGCTGGAAGGGATGGGATCGTCGGCGAAAAGACGTGGACGCAGTATTATGAGATTGGACGTCATCCTGAACGCTTATGGTCGTGGAGGGATAGCCCACCGATATATTATGGGAAGCAGCTCCTAGTCCGCATTATTCCTGCAGGTTCGTGGCGACCACGGGCAGACGCGAATCGAGATGGGCACTCGGAGCCGTGAAACCCTAAGGCATACTCGTGCAGTATGTCAAAGGGCTCAACGGCGAGACTCCTGTTGTAGCCGCGTTTTCGTGCTTGTAGCAGACGCTGCATAATAATGCGGGCTAGGAAAGGTAAAGAAAAATCTCTCATCACGAAGGAGTAAGTTCGTACGCGCGTTGTTGGAGCCTCGACGCCCACAGTACTCCATATGAGGGAATGTGTTCTTCACCGAGTTGGTACGGCCGTCATCCCCCGTTATCCTCGATGCACAAGGCGGTGGCACTCTGATCCTGTTGAAAGCCTTCGGCCACAGACGCGCGGCACCTTCGCGTTGCTCCTTCGATGCCGAGAATTTACATGGATGGCCCTTGCACTTCTGTATCTTTTCCTGATGGAGTGGATAATGGACAGAGAGGTGCACAATCAGCGGGTAGAGAGGCGTCATGTGGCTACGTGTTACCCCGTCTTTCGCAGGGGTTCCCCTGTTCACGGGGGATTGTTGTGCCGGCTCAGATCATCATAATCTATTGAGAATTCATTGGCTTTATGCTCCTGCCATACAGAAACGATCAAGCGACGATCACTCACTGTGGCACTGGGGTAAGTGATATGCCGGAACGGGGAAAACCACGTTGAATCTTTCACCCTTGACCGTGGCAATCATTGTTCCTGTCTACAACGGGGGCGAAAAGTTTCGCGCAAGTCTGGATTCGATACGGCGTGCCATCCCTCCACCTGATGAACTCATCGTCGTGGGGGACGGCGATACGGACGGGTCATCTCAGTATGCGGAAGCCGCCGGCATTTCCGTGCATCGCTTTCCTGCACCAGGCGGCCCTGGTCGCGCCAGAAACCTTGGAGCGTCGAAGGCGAAGTCGAGCATTCTCTTTTCGTCGATGCCGATGTGACCGTTCCCGGGAATGTGATCCGCCAGGTGAAGGAGCTCTTTGCTCAGCAGTCTGAGGTATCGGCGATTATCGGCTCGTATGATGATCAACCAAGAGCGCCAAACTTTCTCTCGCAGTACCGGAACCTGCTCCATCATTATGTCCATCAGAGCGGTCGCGAGGAGGCGTCGACCTTTTGGGGAGCCTGCGGGGCCATTCGTCGAGATGTGTTCCTCACGATGGGCGGATTTGATGAAACGTACATCAAACCCTCGATAGAAGACATTGAACTAGGGTATCGCCTCAAGAAGGCCGGTCATACGATTCGGCTGTGCAAGTCGCTCCAGGTGACGCATTGGAAACGCTGGACGCTCGTATCGATGGTACAGGCCGACTTCTTTCAGCGAGCCCTGCCATGGACTCAACTCATACCTCGCAATCGCGGCTTTGTGAACGATTTGAATATCGATGTCTCCGGGCGCGCAAGTGTCATGTTGACATTCGGACTTCTCAGCGCACTGTTGCTGTCCCCCTGGCAGCCGCTTCTCTTGGTCGCGGCCGCTGTCATGGGGCTGACGCTCTTTATCCTCAACGTCCGGCTCTACCGATTTTTTCTGGAGAAGCGAGGCCTCCGATTTGCCGCACAAGCTATTCCATGGCATTGGTTCTATTTTGTGTATAGCGGGGCTGCCTTCGCGGCTGGAACTCTCTGTTATCTCGCAGACCGTGATCGTGGCCTGGAGAAGTCTGCATCGCTCCTCCCACCTAAATCACTGCGCTCTGGATCCCAGGTAGAGAAACGCTCATGAGCCGAGAATCTTCCGTCATCATCGGCGCCGGACCGGCAGGGCTGACGGCAGCCTATGAGTTAGGAAAGCGTGGTGTAACCTCCACGGTGCTTGAAGCCAGCGATCAGGTCGGGGGTATATCGAAGACCGTGAGCTACCGTGGATATCGCTTCGATATCGGTGGCCATCGATTCTTCTCCAAGGTCCCCTTGATTAATGAGTTGTGGAATGAAATCCTCGGAGAGGAGTTTTTACTCCGCCCACGGATTTCCCGCATTTACTACAACCAGCATTTCTTCGACTATCCCCTGAAACCGATGAATGCGTTGGCCGGTCTCGGTCCGCTCGAATCATTTCTCATCGGCCTCAGCTACATAAAAGCCAAATTTTTCCACATTCACAACGAAAAGACCTTTGAACAATGGGTATCCAATCGTTTTGGATACCGGCTCTACAATATCTTCTTCAAGACCTACACAGAAAAGGTCTGGGGCATTCCCTGTTCGGAGATCTCGGCGGATTGGGCCGCACAACGGATCAAGAATTTATCGCTTAAACAAGCCGTCCGAAATGCGTTATTTGGAGCGAAGCAAGGAATAGACGGGTCGACGCTGACCTCGCTGATCGAACAATTTCACTACCCCAGGTTTGGTCCGGGGATGATATGGGAACGGTGTCGAAGCTTGATCGAGAGTCAGGGCTCCCGGACAGTGCAGAGGGTGAAGGTCCAGCGTATCCAGCACCGTCACGGCCAAGTCGACTGCGTGTCTGGGCGGAGTGCAAGCGGTGAGCTGCTTGAGTATGACGGACGGCACTTTGTATCGACCATGCCGCTACGTGAACTCGTCCTTGCGCTCTACCCATTGCCTCCTGACGACGTGCTCAAGGCTGCGCAAGCCCTCCGCTACCGGGATTATCTGACGGTAGTGCTGGTGGTGGATCGCGAGTCAGTCTTCCCCGACAATTGGCTCTATGTCCATTCACCGGAGGTCAAGCTCGGACGGATTCAGAATTACAAGAACTGGAGTCCTTACATGGTGCCGGACCCATCGCGGACCGCATTAGGGTTGGAATACTTCTTGTGGGACAAGGATGAAGAATGGTCATGGCCGCAGGAGCGGCTCATCGACCTTGGCATTCGAGAATGTGCGCAAATCGGGTTGATTGATCCGCGGGAGGTCAAAGACGGGACTGTGGTTCGTATGGAGAAGGCCTATCCGGTCTATGACCAAACGTATCAAGACAGTGTCGCCACCATCCGTCGGTATCTGGAGACGTTCTCGAATTTACAGACCATCGGACGAAACGGGCTGCACCGATATAATAACCAAGACCATTCCATGCTGACCGGAGTCTTTGCGGCCGGCAACATCTTGGGAGAACGACACGATGTATGGTCGGTAAACGTCGAGAAGGACTACCACGAGGAAGAACGAGTGGCCCAGCCGAACGCAGGAGATCGGCAGGTGCCAACTCGAGTCAGCGTATCGGTCGGTGAGGCGATAGGAGAATCTGAAGACACAGTGATCTGATCGTTCAGGTCTGGCTTGCCATGGTCATCCGCGGGACAGCATTCGTTCCGGGCAATCTCGGCACACAAGAAGTGGGAGTGGTCATGATCTTTTCTGCTCTTGGG
>JBBRRN010000429.1:0-3671 GCA_038200685.1 Nitrospirales bacterium | reverse complement strand
GCCGTTCATCACCGGCATTTGCATATCCATCAGGATGAGGTCGTAGTCTCCGGTCTTAAATCGCTCCAGCGCGATGGCTCCGTGATCCGCGATATCGAGGAGATACGGAGTCTGCTTCAAATAAGCCCGGACCAGCATCTGATTGTCGGAAGAGTCTTCTGCCAATAAGATGCGAAGTGCCTTGAGCTCAGTTGAAGTTGTAGACGCCACTGGTGAGAACCCAGCCGTATGTTGGATCCCCTTCGCACGGTCGAAGGCGATGCTGATGGTCTGAATCAGATCCGATCTCCTGATAGGCTTGATCAAATAACCACCTAGTCCCATGTCGTAGGTGCGGGCGATATCGTCGGCCCAATGACGAGAGGTCAGCATCACAATCGTCGGTCCCTGGGAAGGGTCGGCACGTTTAATCTCTTCGGCAACGTGAAACCCATCCATCTCCGGCATGCGACAGTCGAGAAGCACAAGCTGGTAGGGTCGCGACGACTCAGCGGCTCGCCGCCATTCTTCGATGGCATAGTGACCGGACGCAGTATCCGTCACCTCCGCACCCAAGGCCGCCAAGGATTCGTGAAGGATCAAGCGGTTGATGGCATGGTCATCGACGACAAGGGTTCTGATCCCATAAAGATTGAGCGGGATGTTGTGATGGGTAGGTGTCGGGCCAGATGGCACCGCGAGCTGCACGCAGCAATGAAAGATGCTGCCCTCTCCTAGGGCACTCTCCACCCAGATTCGTCCGGCCATACGCTCGGCGAGTCGTTTTGAAATGGTCAAGCCTAACCCGGTTCCCCCGTACATGCGCGCTGTTGAGGTGTGGGCTTGAGTAAAGCTTTCGAATATGGAGGTAAGCTTTTCTGGTGGAATGCCGATCCCTGTATCACTCACAGTAAATCGAATGGCGCCAGGCGCGGGGAGTTCCGGGTCCGACTTCACCCACACCATAACGGACCCACTGTCGGTAAACTTGATCGCGTTACTGATGAGGTTTAGGAGAATCTGGTGGAGCCGGTGAGGGTCTCCGATCACGGCACAGGGGACATCGAGTGAAATATGACAGGCGAGTTCGAGGCCTTTTTCATTGGCCCGCATGGCGAGAATCTCGATGGCCTTTTCAATCAAATCGCTCAAATCAAATTCTGTTGATTCCAGCTCCAGATGGCCGACCTCGACTTTCGACAGGTCGAGAATGTCGTTGATCAAATTCAAGAGATTTCCGCCGGCGCGACGGAAAATGCGCAAGTATTTTCGTTGCTCTGGGGCCAGATCCGTTTCCCATAACAGATCGGCCATGCCGACAATGGCATTCATAGGCGTGCGAATCTCATGACTGACGCTGGCAAGAAATTCGTTTTTGGCTGCACTCGCAGTTTCTGCGCTTTCTTTTGCCTGGCGGAGAGCTTTCTCCGTCTCTCGGTGTTCCATGGATTCCATCGCGAGAGTCACCAGCGTGGCAAATGACGCGGCAACAGTCATTTCATCGGTGGTCCATGTGCGAGGCGAGCCGAGGCATTCATGACACAACACGCCCACCGGCTTCCCTTTGTATCTGATCGGTGCATCGAGCATCGCGCCAATTCCAAGCGGCATGAGATACAATGATGAAAACTCACAGGTGCGTGGATCTGAGTGAGCGTCGTGGACAGCGAGAGTATGTTCTTCCTGCTCCAACGCCAGAAAATACGACGGGAATTGGTTGGCCAGAAGAACGGCTCCAGTGCTGTGCTGACGGGTCGGAGCCTCATACAAATCTTGCAGATGAATGGCCGAGCGATCTTCCTGGAACAACCAGATGCTGGCGCGCTCGACCGCCAGCACACGGCTAGCTGTCTCGGTAATAGCCTGAGCCGCACGGTGAAGGTCTCCGGACATGATTGCCTCGCTCTGAGTCAATTCGAGCAACCCGGCCTGATGCGCCTCGAGCAAATTGACACGCCGGCTTTCTTGTGCGTCGAGTCGTTTTTTCTCTGTGATGTCGCGGCAGGTGCAGATAATGTCGGGAGTATGTCCTTCGCCACGGCTAGATTGCCGCAACCCAACTTCGAGATTGAATAGCTCCCCGGTCTTCTTTCTGCCGACTAATTCACCTCGCCAATATCCAGCATGCATCAAGAAGGGAAAATGGTGTTGCTCAATCGTAATCTGTTCCTCATAACTGTAGAGATCCTTCCATGACTTTCCGATCAATTCTTCGACCTCGTAGCCATACATGAAAGCGTAGACCGGGTTCATATAGGTGAACAATCCGTCGGCACTCAATAGCGCGAAACCTTCCATGCCGTGATCTACCGCGCACTGAATTTGAGTGAGCTTCTCGCTCTGACGTTTCTGCTCGGTGATATCGACCATGACCCCATGGGACAGGACGGGGTGTCCCGCTTCCACACATACATCCATGACGTTTCTGATCCAAACTACACGGCCGTCTGCGGCAAGCATTCGGCATTCAAAATCATAAGCCCGGCCTAACTTCGTCTGCTCCATATGATACGCCACGACGTGTTCGCGGTCATCCGGATGTATGCGATCGGACCAGAACAACGGATCGTTGAGCCAACGCTGAACAGGGTAGCCAAGAATATGCTCGGCTTGATCGCTCACATATGTGAAGCCGAACGTCACTGGGTCCGCCTCCCAAACGATCCCGCTTACGGACTTCGCCAACGAGACGTAGCGCTGCTGGGAAACGCGAAGTGCCTCCTCAAGCCGCTTCCGCTCGACGGCTGTACAGAGAGCACGGCCGATCGCTCCCCCATCGTATGGCCCCTTCAACACATAATCCTGCGCCCCGTTCTGAACGGCTAGCATCGCAAGTGGTTCGGCATTGGGGTCTATGAAGATCACGACCGGAAGCTCCGGCGCCCGTGCTTGCACGCGCGCGAGCGTGTCGAGGCCAGCGCTGTCTGGCAGGTTGAGATCCAGGATTATTAGATCGAAACGCCTCACGGCTAGGCAAGAAAGCGCGACTGACAGCCGATCCACATGCTCCACCAGAATGGGAGCTTTTGTAAAATTGGAGAGTGCGTCTCGCAGCAGAGCCATCTCCTGCGGGTTATCCTGGATGGCAAGGACGATCATAGACCGCGTACTCCTTCGAGCTCCTCTAACCGATGCCTAACCCTACTTCACTGCTTTAGGGAGTTTCACTCCCGTATGGCTGAGAATGGCTTCCAGCAAGACAGATTTCTTGATGGGTTTAGCCAAGACGCCATTGCACCCGACGGCCTTGATTCGTCGCTTGTCCTCAGGGTACGCGTACGCCGTCAACGCAAGAATCGGAGTCGGCGGAATGCCTTGTTTCATTTCCCATTCCCTGATGGTCGCGGTCGTGGTATAGCCATCCATCACCGGCATGTGGATGTCCATCAGAACCAGATCGTAGCGGCCGACGGTCACCATGTCACAGGCGATGCGGCCATTTTCCGCGATGTCCACCTTGTACGGCGTCGCTTTCAGGTAGGCCTTGACCAAGAGCTGGTTATCCGTCGAATCCTCCACAACTAGAATTCTTAGCGCGCGGTGATCCACCAATGCCACGGGTGCCTCAACCTGCCTTGGCAACGGAGGCAACCCTTGCGTTCGTCTATGAGCGATCGCGAGTGCGCGGCGGAGCTCGGACCGTTTAATAGGTTTCTCCAAATATCCGGCCAACCCCAGGTCGTAGGTGCGAG
>JBBRRN010000428.1:0-3676 GCA_038200685.1 Nitrospirales bacterium | reverse complement strand
GTCTATATTAACGACGATGAGCCAGGCTTACTCAAGGACTATGATCGGTTCTTGGAAGGACTCGTACCTCAAGGAGCGGTGTATCAGCACAACGAGACGGGAGAAGACAACGGTGATGCCCACATTAAGCGTCAATTGATGGGGCGAGAAGTTGTGGTCGCCATTACCGAAGGTCGGTTGGACTTCGGCCCATGGGAACAAATTTTCTACGGCGAGTTCGATGGAAACAGGCGAAAACGAGTTTTGGTGAAGGTGATTGGATCGTAAACCGTATGCTGTCCAGTCGGTGGCCAAAGCTTTATGGGAATAAAATGTTTGAGCGCTTGCTACCACGGGAAAAGTTTGACAACATGGATCACGATATTGGATGGTGAAGTAGGAGTATGTCGATATGTTGAGTTGGTCTCGCCCTGATCCCCTCACACGAGATCTTGTACACATGATCAACGCTCGGCGCCATGACCATGGCGATACCGAAGCGGCAATCGATACGTTGCAAGCCTTTTTGGATCAAGGGAGGGAATACGACCTCTTAACCGTGTTGGCGGCGCTGGACGAGGATATGGCGGAATGGCTCTTCGATCTTCTCGCGGAGGCATCCTGTTCCGTAGTCATCGATGGACCGGCCGATGAAAAGTTGTCCTATGCCATTATGGCGGCCTTGGAACTTCCGCTCCAAGCCAATCTGGCCCACCCACTCAAGTTGAAAATCGATCCGGTTTCAACGGCTGAGTTATTACATCGAAATCTTCGGCTTTCTGCCGGGACGGTGGTGCGCGTGGAGGCTCGCCTGTTGACCGACTCCACCCTGGAGCCACTCAGTCTCCAGGGTTTGAATGACCATTTGAGCACGGTGGTGGATTCCGAGCGGATCACGTCAATTGCCGCTCGGCTCTATCCCCCTGTTGAAAGCACGGCTTTTCTCTTTTTTGAGTTGATCGGTGTGCCGGATTCAGGGTTGCCGGATTCACTGGAAGACCGGCATCGCCGGGCGCTTCTGGAAGGCCTGGTGGCACAATGTCCAGAGTTGGCGTTAGCTCCGGACATGATCGAAGCACCGGTGTACGCCGCCTATGCCATGTTCGACGCGCAAAATGCCGTGCGACTCCATCGGTTGGCTGATGAAACTGCGGCGGTGTGGCGAGACCTGGACCCGCTCGTCCGTGGCCGCACAATCGTGCATCTACACACACAGTGCGGGAACGGTGTCTACATGCCGGTCTGGACAGACCTATTCGATCCCGAACTTCCCGAAGACCACGGCCCTGTCTGGACCTCTCCGGATGTGTGGATCTTTACGGCCGACTTACCCATCGAATGGCCTGGAGAAATGTTAACCAATCGGCTGCTCGCTGAGGGCTGTACCAGGTTCGAGAATCACATCGTCGAAGCTCCAGAGAACTAGTGACCGTCCTGTTCGCTCCTCCTGCCCATTTTCTCGTGACTCTTATGTGCATGCTTTACCGTGCGAGTGTTCACGGTGATGGCGAACCGCATACATGTACCGGCTCCTGACAGAAACCCGACAATTCGTGATTTTTTCGACGTCTTGTCCTATGCTCGGTTTGACTAGATAGGGAGTCATCATGGCTCAGCAGACATCTTCAAGCCGCACGATCGCCGGCGCAAGCACCTTTGTTGGTCTTGGGCTCGTGTGGATAATTGTCGCAGGAAATTTTCCGTCACAGGAAGAGTTGTTCCCGACTGCGCCACCTGCTGAGGCTCGCCAGGTGCTACATCCGTTGTCTTTACTGTCTGTGCCGCCTACGCTGGATCTCACCATTCCCACGTCTCCGCCGCGACCGTCAGAGTCAGTGCTGGCGAGTCCTGGAGATGATCGATCGCGCGATTCTATTATTGAAACTCCATTTGTGACACGGCTTGATTCTCGTGGGTTGCAGGCTGCGAGACTAAAGTGCGAAGCGGACATCGAACAATTATGTCCGGACTCTCCGGATGGGTCTATGCGTACCCGCTGCTTACAACAGCGTGCAACACAACTCCCGCCGCTGTGCCAAAGCCAGTTACAGAAGCAGTTTGTTAAGTGGAAGGAAGATCGAAGTCGGGTGATGGAGGCATGCGACGAAGATGTCAAACGATTCTGTCGAGCGGTGAAACCTGAAGGGGGGCAGATCCTACAGTGTCTACAATCACATGGCCAGGAAGTTTCCGACCGATGTTATCAGACCCTTCCGAAGGGGACATTGTTCTTCAAATAGCTCTGTCGTCATTAGCGCGTTGTGCCGTTGGTTTCTGAAGACACAGAGAATCTTAGCATCACCCCCGCCACCTTGATGTGATCCCCATCCTTTAGGTCGTGTTCTCCCACTACCTGTATGCCGTTAATGAGCAGAGGTTTCGTACTCTGAGCATGGCTGATGGAATAGTCGCGGCCTCGTCGGGCGATTGTCGCTGCATTTTTTGGGGTAAACCAGCCGGTGAGCCGAATAGCCGACCCATCTTGTGATCCAATGATATTGACCTGCTTCATGAGTGAATATTCTGGTCGGTCTGTTTTTCCAGCGATAACACAAACTGTCGCAATGAGAGTCGCCTCCTTGGGGGTAGGGTCCATTCTTTTGAGCACCATGGTTTGATTGAGATCGACAAATGGGGCCTGAAGCGCCGTGCCGGCTGTGGTGAGCTCTTGGAAAACCAGTCGGTGCCGGCCGATCGTGATGACGTCTGTGTCATGAAGTTGGTGGCGTGTGATAGGACGGCCATTAATGGCCGTGCCGTTAGTGCTCATCAAGTCTTCGAGAAAGAAGACGGCTTGTATCTTTACGATTCGCGCATGATGTCCTGAGACGGCGGGATCCTCAATCACGAGGCTGTTATCGGTTTTCCGGCCAATTGTTATTGTCTCATGCGTCAGTTTGATAGACCTAGAATCTTGCCCCTGGAGTTTGACCAGTAGGGTGGCCGATTGTGGCAGAGTTTTTTGCATGCTGCTCTCTCCTGTGCCAAGCTCCGGTAAAGTTTACGCGGCAAATCGTTTTTTGAGCCGCTCCCATAGGCCTGTTTGGAACTCATTCCGTAAAGTTACGAGGACGACGGTCGTGTTGTCGTCGCCCCCGGCTTCATTGGCCATGACGATGAGCCGATCAGCCATGGTGAGGAGGTCCTGCGATCCACTGAGGAGGTGAAGGATATCGTTCGGGAGGACAGCTCGGGTCAGTCCATCTGAGCAGAGCAATAGCATGTCTCCATGCTTGACTGGAGTCTCAGTCAGTTCGACGTCGACGGTGCTCTCGACACCGAGGGCTTTGGTGACGATATGTCTACGGGGAGAACGGCTCGCTTCTTCTTCTGTGAGGAGCCCCTTGAGGATTTGTTCAGCCACCCAGGAATGGTCTGTGGTGAGAGCGTGAATGGCCCCGTTTCGAATGAGATAGAGCCGGCTGTCTCCGACATGGGCAATGGCGAGTACGTCCTCGTACAGTAATGCGGCAACGACGGTGGTCCCCATTCCGGCATAGTCCGACCTGCTCCATGACTCGCGATGCACGACTGTGTTTGCAATGCGAACTGCACTGGCCAGACGATTGGCCTGTGCAGACACGGTGGCATCGCAGGGGCCGATCAGCGGCAGGTCTTCCTGTCGGGCTGCTTCAGCCAGATGTGCCTGAATGGCATCCACCGCAAGGGCACTGGCAATCTCGCCAGCGTTGCCCCC
>JBBRRN010000427.1:0-3679 GCA_038200685.1 Nitrospirales bacterium | reverse complement strand
CAGGGGGCCTCTTGTCCGAGGGATAGACGACAACTTCTACTATACTAAAAGCGAGATGTACAGACTATCAGACGATCCCTTATCCAGCTGTCAGGTGCCTCCATTGCGTACGTAGGTGAATGCCTGAGAGAAGATAGACGTGTATCTACTTCGCTCAGATTACGACAACAACCAATTAGTTTTCACTGTTCACGTCTACAAGTTTCCTGATCCTCTCCCCAAAGAGTAGACACCTCAAAAAATGTGAGGCCTGCTCACCCAGGAGGTGGTCAGCATGGGGCAATCACGACGCGTCTTTACGCGGGAATCAAGCAAGAGGCTGTGAAACTGGTGACCGTTGGCGGGCATCCCCCGCCCAGGTCGCTCGAGATCTCGGGATCACGCCGAATCTTTTACGGCGCTGGAAGCAAGAGGTCACCGGCGATCCCCTCGCCGCCTTCCCAGACAAGGGGCGGCATACTTCGCCAAGCCGTCGTCATGAGGTGCAGAGCCATTCGTGCGTATGGGGGCCTTGTACCGGTGCGACGGCTGTGTCGTCTGCTGGCGGCGTCCCCCTGGCAACTATGCCGAGGTGGCCAGGCCTGAGAGTCCCCGCGCGGCCGAGAATCGACGTCTGGTCGCCGAGATCCGGGTAGTCCACGTAGAGTCGCGAAGGACCTATGGGAGTCCTCGGGTTCACGCAACCCTTCAGGCCCCGGAGCAGCGGATCGGTGTACACCGAGTGGCTCGGCCCATGCGCAGGGAGGCGATCCGTGCGAAGAGCGGCAAGAAGTGGTGGGCCACGATGGATTCGGCGCATGCGTATCCCGTCGTGCCGAATACGCTCTATCGTCGATCACGCTCACATCAACATCCCATCAGAATGAAATGAGAAAAGCCCACTATGTGTGTCTTGGCTTGAAATCCCACACTCACGGAGAGGCCTTCGAACAGTCTTGGCATCCTGCCTCCAGAAGCCATATGTAGGACCAATATTTGTCCTTCTGATTACCCCCGTGATACAATTCACCCTCTGAAGACCGTATGCATCCTGATCGCATTCTTAGGAGTTTGTACTGCACCACTCTTGTCAAAAATAACTTTCCGACAATTGGATTTTGGCAGCATCTGACCAGAATGCCTGATCCCAATGGGATTGCCGGGTGCCCACAAGGCTTCGGAAGCCATGAATTCACGCCTCTCACGACAGAGTGGAAGGGGCTGCCGCTGAAGAGCACATAACCACTGAGAAAACGTTTGCGGATAATCCCTCATTGACCTGGGCTTGGGAGGTGGAGGAGTGACCTGGACGACTAAGAAACCGACGAAAACAGGGTGGTATTGGTATCGCGGTGGCTGCGATGACACCGTGAAAGTTCTACACTACATCGATGATGACGGAGATGGGCCCTACCTCGCAACGTCAGAAGATCGGGTACTGAATGACTTAGACGGCGAATGGGCAGGACCGGTTGAGCCGCCATTGTCGGGTCAGAGTCGTTAAAAGTTGGTTTGCACGCCTCGTAGCCTGTTGGAATTTCTGTCAGAGTTTACGGATGCCGAACTCGGAGCTCGCCTGAGAAATACCACCATTTCCATTCCTCGACTTTTGCGCCTACATTTCCATCCCTCCTAAAATACGCGTCCCTGCGAGGCCCCCATATCCTTCCTCATTCACCCCGACTGTCACTGTCCCCTGCAATGCGCCGTCACATACAACGCGGGCCCGTTCCTCAAGCGGCCACTGGCCTTTTTTGGGTTTCGGGTCCGTCGCAGTCTCACCTTCACCGTAGCCCCCACACCACGCTCGCAGTAGACTCTCTGATACTCTTCGCAAGCGTCGTAGCGACTAGCTAAGTCTCCCACAAAGTGCCGCGACGACAATCCAGGTATCATTTGACCGCTACCACAAACGAGGGCACACTCAAGATGTCCTCATGATGATCTGTCAGGAGACATTCTCGAATGACACGACTGATTCTGATGATGCTCTTGGTATTGAGTTGTGGACCTGCGTACGCGGAGTGGGTCGAGGTGAGTGCTAACAAGATGGCAGGAGTAATCGCCTACTCTGATCCAGAAACGATTCGTCGCAAAGGCAATATTGTTAAAATGTCATCATTATTCGACTTACAGACTACACAAACCGTAAGGGGCAACTCGTACTTATCTATCAAGTCGCAGCAAACATACGACTGTGCAGAAGATCGCAGTCGGGCGCTTGCGTATACGAAGTTCTCTGGGAGTATGGGGAACGGCGCAGAGGTTTATAGCGTTTCAGTGGAACAAAACTGGAAACCAGTTTCACCTATGAGTGTTGGTCAAAAACTATGGAAAGTTGCATGCGCAAAAAAGTGATCGTGCAATCTGTATACATCAAGAGTTCATCTGACAGACCGCGAGTCCGCACCAGGGTTCGCCGCTAAGATTTTCTCCTTCGCCAACGCCACGCTGTCCAGGAACCGCTGCATCAAGGCTTGCCTTTACACCAGCGACGCTGATGTGGGTGCGGCTGGTGTATGCCTCCATCCACCCATCGAGACCGGCCTACAGCGCCGCTCGTGTTCGATAGATCTTTTTCAGGACTGCCACACGATCGCACTCATTCAGCGTGGTCTTGTGGAACCGTTCCACAGATCCCTGGCCTGGGGAGGCTGCGTCGAGGTCCGCGTGTGAGTGATGTGCTCCACGGCCAGATACCGTTCCTACGCATGGCGGCCGGGCGACGTACTACCGGTCTCTGGTGGACTGGGCCTGGCGCGATGCGCCGGTAATTGCAGCGTTGACGATGCTCGTCGCGGCCAAGAGTCGATGGGGATTTTTGAAATGTTGTGATCGCCTCCAGCTCGACGGGCATGGCTGGAATCATAAGCGGTTGCCGGTTCAACCGCGCCAGCTGGTGGCTGTGATCCCGCAACCGAACGCCGTTTGGGTGGTCGATTTCATGAGTAATACGCTGTACGGCGACCGACGGTTCCGGACGCCGAATGTGCTGAATGAAGATGTGCGGGAGGGGTTGGCCATCGAAATGGATACGTCGCTCTCGGTGGATCGCGTGACCCGGCTGGTGGAGCAGGTGGTGAGCTGGCGAGGGCAGCCCCAAGCGATTCGGCTCGACAAGGGCCCTGAATTCATTGCCGAACGGTTCATCACCTGGTGTACGAAGCGGGCGATTCAGCTGTCGCACATCCACCCGGGCAAGTCAGATCAGAATATTCTCGTCTAGGATCATGAGCGAACCAGATATTTAGGACGCTATGCGCCCAATCCTGAGGCACACCATGAACAATCCGAGCACAAGCCCCCCCGCTGGTTGACATCGTGCACGTAAGTAAGTGATATTCCAAGCAGGCTGGCGTAGCTCAATGGCAGAGCAGCGGTTTTGTAAACCGCAGGTTGGAGGTTCAATTCCTCTCGCCAGCTCCACAAATTCCGCTGACGATTCAACCACTTTGCGACTTACAGCACCCCTGCTCTCCCCTCGCAATTCAGCCAGTGTAACCGCAAGTGTAACCGTCTGCTGCTCGAAGTACGCCGACAAGGACCGCGCGGCCTGTTCCAGATCTTTTTCGTTCACGATGTTGTACCGGTCGAACACGCTCCGGGTCTTGTGGCCGGAAATCGCCATCGCCACCTTTTCGGGCACTCCCGCACGTACCATGTTGCGCACGGCAGTCCGCCTGAAATCGTGAGGGATCTT
>JBBRRN010000426.1:0-3690 GCA_038200685.1 Nitrospirales bacterium | reverse complement strand
TCGTTCGAGGGAAGGCCATCGGCCTTGGTGATGTACGACCAGGCATCGCTTTCGGGAAGGTACCGCGAGATCCCGTAATTCGTCGCGATCCAGACTTCTCCGTCCGAGGGACAGATCTCGATATCGTAGACTCGTTCGCCGATGGGACCAGAGCCCGAGCCGTAGGTGACCCACGTGGCATCGACTAGCACCGAGACGCCGCGCGTGCGATGCCCGACCCACGCTCTTCCCTGCCAATCGAAGGCCAAAGCATAGGCGGAACGATCCGGCAGCTCACCTACCCTCGACCAGGCATGGGTCGCATCATGGTATATGGCTATGCCATCGTCCTCTGTGCCGACCCAAATATTGCCTTCGAGGTCGTGGCTTGTGCACTCCGCGAACAATCCACATCGGTTCGGATCCGCGCCGAGCATATCGGCCGTGAAGAGGCTGCCATCGCTCCCAAGCAGGGCAGATGAGAAGAGGCCGAGGATCAGGAGCGGGCCGACAGGGCAGAGTTTCAAGCCCGGGTGTCGTGGGGGTCGATCGGGCCAGGACGTGGAATGGCGCATGCTGACCTGTGAGGGAGAATGCATGCGGACCGGGCGAGCCACCCCTGGATCGGGTTCGTGCGAGACCGCGCAGCATGGATCGTTGATCAGGGCGATTTCGCGGGCCGCATACGGCGTAGAAGTGCTTTCCCCGCGTCAGGAGCCATCGGAAGCTCGATGATGATGCCCATGTCTTCCACCGGAGCGCTGTCGAGTATCACCGGAGTCTTGGTGTCATCCAACCGGAAGTAGAGCGTGAATGGCTTTGAGGAGTTTGCGAAGAGGTCTTTGACTTTTTTGCAGGCATCAGCGGTCAGATCAATGCTGATCACAAACTTTGTCGGAGTCTCCTTGACCTTGGAGACGGTGAAATCGTGAGGATAGGAGACGATCGGGGACTTGGGATTGTAATACATCTTGGTGCCACCAACCACGACTTCGACAGTCGAGGCGTCTGAATTAGTACTGAGGACGAAACCCTCTGCGGCCGTCGAGGCCGACTCAGGACTTTTGGCCTGAACGCCGGATGCATCAGTCGGCTCGACGCCTTGGGTCATTGCCGCTACCAGGGCATTCAACACGAAGATCGACGTAAGTAGAAGTAGGGGAATGCGCATGGCCAAAAGTATCAATTCTATGACACGTCTTGCCAGGGGAACCTTCCGACACAGAAATTAAAGTTGACAGCAATGTTTAAATTGTAACCAAATTTTCAATGATTGCGCTCCTGAAGCGCGTGCAGTAGTACTTAGCCCGCACCAAGTGCATTCTTCAAACGACAAGGCCTCCTACGGAGCTCCGCTTTCGCGGCGCATATCGATTCCCTTGCCACGCATCCCTCACAAAGCCGAGCCCATGATCCCCAATTCCTGCAAAGCTGCGATCATCTCCGTCCTGCTACTGATGGGTATGCAGCCCCTGGGTCATCGGTTGATGGCGGAAGATAATTGCGAGGCGGAGATCGCCGATCCACCGGTGACGATCCGCCTGACCGAGGATTCGAAAGAGATCAAGTTCTTGAAGAAACTCGAGAAGAAGCTCGAACGTTTGCCGTTCGTCAAGAAAGCCGCTCTGTCGATCACCGGTGATCTGAGCTACCATCACGGCATGGCCTGCTGCCCGGGAACGCACACGCCGACTCCCTACACGGACTTCCAGGGAAAATTCACCGGAAGCCTGGATCTGCAATTCGCCGGCATTGGAATCCCGCACGTGAAATTCGAGCTCGACATCCCGATCCCTTTCACCGGCATTGATGTCTTTGGCATCATCTCGGGGGAATTGGATCTTTCGGTGGGGGGAGAATTGGCCTTGGCGGGCACGATTGTCGGCAGGGACAGCGATTGCACCTGCGTCATCGTCAAGGGAGATGGCAGCGCCACTCCGAAGATCTGCGGTACCCTTGAGGGCCACATCGCGGTCGGCTATACGGATTCATTCGGCACGCCTCATTCCATCATCAAGGGGCTTGAGGGCTCGGTATGCATCTCGACCGTCTATTCGGTCAGCGCCACGCGGCAATTCGGGCACGAATGCACCGAGGAGGAGACCAAGGCGTGCATCGCTTCTCCGATTCTGGATTTCGAGGCGGACGT
The DNA here is from genome assembly GCA_038200685.1 of Nitrospirales bacterium. Classification (GTDB taxonomy): domain Bacteria; phylum Nitrospirota; class Nitrospiria; order Nitrospirales; family Nitrospiraceae; genus Palsa-1315. The sequence goes on along the minus strand of JBBRRN010000426.1, from coordinate 1,562 downwards.
GAAGTTGTTTTTCGGGCTGTCGACCCATCTCGAGAAATCGATCAATCTCGATGATCTACTCGGACTCGACAACCCCACTTGCCTTTGATCTTTCCACCCCGGATCGAGAATTAGATGAATTACGCCCATCTTATCCTCTTGGTCGCTATCTTCTCCGGCTCGGCATCGGCGGAGGATGTGGTCCGACGAGTGGCTGATCGGAGGACTTTCCCGATTCTTGCGCATGGGGGGGAATGCACGCTCTGCTCGGTGGTGTCCGCGTTCACCTACAAGGAGCCCCTGAAATACGAGACTCTCGTCGATACAGGCCAGAAGCTGTCGCTTGAGGAATGTCCTCCGGAGACGGTGTTGGCGCGGATGCAGATGGCGTTGACTCGAGGCATCTCGTCTGCCGTACTAGAGACGGTAGAAGATGGCAGGTCCAAGGACGTATACCGGAAGCTCTACGGAGGCGATCTCAAGGAATCGGTCGCCCAGCGCTCGAAAATGGTCCTCGAACTTACCAATGGCTTCGAGTTCGGGGACTACGTCGGCATCGCTTTCAGGATGACCGCAACGGGTGTGGCACCCTTCACGTGGTACGAGGTATTGAAGCATACGGACAAGGGCTGGCGTATCACTTCGGACATCCCGGTTGGAGGTTTCATGATGACTTTGTTGGCGGCGGCGAAGGAGGGTGCGAGCCGGTACCCGCAGGTGAATCGCTTCGAAGGAATGACCTTTTTCAAGGTTTCCCCTGATGCCGAGTTCACTCCGAACTCCCGGCCCGACAACTCAATTGGTAATGACGTCCTCGTCGGGGTGAGACTGTCGCAGACGAACAGGGTGGAGGTGAGCGATTCGGACGTGCCGGGTGATCCGGTGCTCCACTTTCTTCATCAGGTCATCCAGTTTTATCGCAGCGGCCTTCCCGACGCTGACCTGAAACGGTATTGGAAGATCCGCGAGGGGTTATCCCTGCCGAAAAGTCCGTTCGGATGGCGCGGAGAGCACCCCAGCGGCACGTCCTACGGCTTCCTTCTGGACGACGATTTCAATGTGGCACTGATCGGCACCCATGACAACTGGCGCGACTTCTGCTTAGTGACGAATGCGGATCCCAAGATCGTCGCGGATTTCACCGAGCCGCATAGGCAAAATACGTGCCGGCTGTTCACGGATCAGAAGAACCTCCGTGGTCCCATTGCAGGATTGCTCAGGAATCCATGAGTGTCAGGCGCTTCGCCAGTGGACGGATCGCGCTTTGCGTCTGGTTCTCGCTAGGATCGGCGATGTCAACCTGCCCAGCGGAGATAGGGTGGGTGGAGACCTGTAAGGATTTCGGCAAAATAACTGACCCTGCCATCTCCGAGTTGCACAACACCTTCGAATTCAAGAACACTGGCACGAACTCCATAAAAATTTCCCAAATCGACAGGACCTGTGGTTGCACGTCCGCCACCTTGGAGGACATGGTGGATTACGCTGCCGGGGCGTCGGGGAAGATCTTCGTGTCCTTCGAGATCGGAGCGCGGCATGGGGTACAGCGAAAGAAGCTCACGGTACATTTCAAGGATTCGCTC
>JBBRRN010000425.1:0-2500 GCA_038200685.1 Nitrospirales bacterium | reverse complement strand
CATTTTCCGTGTAGGCTCGCACGATGAACGGCTTGTTCATAGCCTGGCAGAATCGTTGAATGGTATAGGCCGCGCCGGTGCAGAGCACTTTGGTATCAGGTTTAATGCCAAGGAACTGAGGCAGTGCGAGATAGCGTTCTTGAAAGCCCAGCCAGCGGATGGCTTGGCGCAGGTGGCTGTATTGGACTTCGTATTCTGTATGGCCCGGCAGCTTGACCGGTGCCGGCCAGCCTTCTTCGATCCCGAATTCAGTAAGAAAGGACTTTCCGCCAGGCTTCAACACTCGCCACAGTTCTGCCACGAATCGAAAAGGGCCGAGGTTGAAGATCACGTCTTCGGGGACATCCTGGGCTATCGGTAGCCGCACGCGCCTGATCCAATCCAACGCTTCCTGATGTTGCGGCGTCGTGCCTGTTCCATTGAGGAGTTCTGCCCTTGTCAACTTCACCGGCGTCATGTCGGCCATGTTTTCGTTGTCGATGACAAGGTCGACAGAGTTGCTCTTGAAGGGGAGCCATTCGCCGTTGGCTCGGGTGCCGATACCGCCCCAACCTCCCGCCTTGGCACGGGTGACTTGCAGCGTGAGGAAGGGTTGTGTGATGTCGAGGGAAATGTACTGGATGGTCTGTTTTTCAAACGGCAGGAGTTCTTTGCCCAACTCACGGGCTAGATACCCAAGTCCGCCGCCCACTTCTACGATGACACGAGGCTTGGGCGTGAACCAGCCTAGCTTTCGTAATTGCTTCATGAGCAGTCGGCCATAGGTCAAGCCGTTGAGGGCGTCGTTCGGCTCCCGGAAGAGATGCGAGACGGTGGTTTCGATCAGGTCGAAGTGGCCGTCGTTTTCACTGCTGTCGGTCAGTTCGTGGTGGTGAAAGTCTTCGAGATGTGCTTCACCCTCGAACCCTTCCTGTCCCGACCAGCCTTCCCGAACCTGTTGGAGCAGCAGATCCCACTTGGCCTTGTGACGGTGGCCGCCCGGGGGCTCTGTGCCGAAGTAACAGAAAGAGTAAGGAGGGAGGGCCCAATGTTCCAAATGCCATTGCCCAGGCTGGCCATCTGGCCCGCAGATCTTCGCCCCATATTTTCCCACCAATGCGCCCACAGTCGTGTGCCCGTCCATCGCCTGTAATATGTCCAGACCGGTGCGATTTAGTCGCACGATCGGCAGGTTGTCATCGAGGGGAGCGACCCACCATTCGTCGTTGTTGTGTTGATAGGCGACGAGGTCGGGGATTCGCCACGTCATGAGGCTGAGCGTCTCCTCGGTAAGACGAAGTGGTTTGTGAACGGCGACAGCAGGTTTCATTATTGGTGTGACCTGGTTACGCGACGCAGCCTACACGGCAAACCGGATGCTCGCAAGGCCTGAATGGGTGTGAGTCGGTGCTTGTAATGACGAGTGTTATAGCTGGGAGGGAGTCTCCGTATCTGTGACGGTCACGACGCCGTACATGATGGGATGGATGCGGCAGAGGTAAGGGTATAGACCGGGGGCCAGCCCAGACAGTATAAAGCTTCCGCTTGGCCGAACAATTCCAGAATCGAAGGCGCAGGTGTTTCCCTCTTGCAGGCAATCGACATGGGTGATCGTATGATCGGTAGCTGTGGGGTTGTCCCACCTGATCGAGGCTCCACTGGAGACGGTGGCCGACTTCGGGACAAAATAGGGCGATCCACTATCGATAATGATGGCGGTGTGTGGCGGCGTGGCAGTGGTTGGCCAGGCGGCGAGCAGTCCTAGCGACAAGATCACGATGAGCATCCGTGTTTTCATGGTCGTGCATGTTTGGCGTCGGATTGTACCATAGATTCTTGCTTCTCCCCCTTGACGCCGTGGTCTTTTTATAGGATTCTCCCATCCGTAAAAATTAACCGTGAACGTCGCTGTAGCAGGCGACTTATGCTGCACGCTCTGTCACTCCGGTTTATCACCCTGATGTGCACACCAGGGTGGGCTGCGCGGGGGGGATTGGGCTGGAGAGAGAAGGCGTATCGCTCTCTAATAAGAGATTGTAGCTGTGTGAGTTGCAAGATCCTAATACGTTATGCTAGATGGAGATCACATCGGACATCCAACGGATGAGAGAGGAGAATATCGATGGCGAAGATGAAGAAGAAGCCGGAGAAGAAGACACCCGCGAAGGCGAAGGCGAAAGCCAAGCCAGCCGTGAAGAAAGCAGCTAAAAAATCCACAGCAAGGAAGGCTGCCAAGAAAATTGTCAAGAAGGTCGTCAAGAAACCGGTTGCAAAGACTGTTGCCAAGAAAACTGCCAAGAAGCCTGCTGCAGCAGCGCCCAAGGCCGTTCAGCAGAAGCCTGTGGCCTTGAAGAGTTCAGTGGTTTCGTCCAAATCGGCGGCTCCAGCCTTCGACAAGAAATCTGTGAAGCCGGTTGCGGATGAGGAACAGCAGAAGTCTTTATTCTCGAAGGCGGGAGGACCACCAATACTCAAAGATGCGGATCTTGACGACGACCTGGTCGACGATGATGAAGTAAAT
>JBBRRN010000424.1:0-3704 GCA_038200685.1 Nitrospirales bacterium | reverse complement strand
AGCCTCAAAGGGGGCGATCGTGTCGTTCACCCGCTCTCTTGCAGCGTCTTTGGTCGACAAAAACATACGAGTCAATGCAGTCGCTCCGGGTCCCGTGTGGACTCCACTGATCGTATCCAGTTTGAAAAAGAGGCAAGTTGAAACCTTTGGCAGCGACTCACCGATGGCAAGAGCAGGAGAACCTGTCGAGATCGCATCCTGTTTTATCTTTCTCGCCAGTGAGGCCTCTTCTTTCATCACCGGCCAGGTGCTCCATCCCAACGGAGGCGAAATAATTAACGGTTAAGGGGGAGCTAGTAGTCCTTCCCTTCTTCAAAAGAGGGGAGTCCTCTCTGCTCAACATGCAAAGAGAGATATGAGAGGCCCAGTATAGTTCCTGCGATCGCGCAAGCTAGTGAGTCGAGCGAACGCCAATCGGGCGGGAGGTAATCCGTGTTGGTAACACAACAGCGCTGACTACGGAGCGGGTGACCTCGCTTTTGCCGAAGTAGTGCAACGCATTAAACTTCACCTGTCGGATGCCGAGCCCGCCCTCGTGTCGGTCCCCCCATTTTGCACCGTAGCAGCTGGCTTCTGTATCGCTCAACTGGGTCTTCATCCCGCACCACCGGGGCACCTCGATCTATCACAACGTGGCTCCCCGGGAGGATGACGAGGCGGCCCGAGCAGGGAATGCGGGGGAACGCTTGGCCTATGCGCGGCTCTACTGTTTGGGCGCCCATTTTCATCCCGAGGCGGGGACCCTGAGGAAGCGTTATCCGGACCGAGTGTCTGAGATTCGCGATCACTTTCTCTAGTCGCTCGATCTTCGTTCGTTCTCCGACGGACTCCTGATAAGAAGCAAAAAAAGGATAACTCAATCATGCTGTTCAGGAACGAACGATCCTACATCTCGATGTGCACGTTCTTTCACATGCCTCACGGGGCTCGCGAAGAGGCCGGCAGTCCCGTGACGAGATCCGCCACAAGTGATCCAATAACGACTTTGGCCTTCATGCGAAGCGGAATTCGCCTGGCATCGTTGGTGAACCATACGCGGATGTTACCCTGGTTCAGAAAGATACCTTGGAACGGCATGACGACTAACACGCGAACAGTTTCCAACTCACCCCATGCACCCCTGATGGTCTCAACCTTTTCAACGAGGACTTCCAGCTTATAGTTTTTTGTATCATGATGCACATTCATCGTCAGGGACCACCCTGGCCTAGGCGTTAACTCGCTGCGCACATAATAGAGGCACGAAATGGCGTCTTGGGTGTGCGGCAGGATTGGTAACGTTTCCGTAGATCCTCCTTTGACCTCAATGACGGTTCCCTCTTTCTGGTAAAAGGTGTACTCCATGTCTTCTTTCTTTTTTCCTTCTCGCCGCCTAAAGGTCAAGTGCTCTGGAAGCAATGTCTCGGGATTCAGGATCGACTCTACCCGGTTGTCCACGGGGAAAAACTTTGTAATGGCCGGCCTCGACTGTGCAGTGGTCACCAATTTTATGAGCGGGTGATTTTCCTCTGTTACAGCCGTCACACCCATGACCGCCGTGCCGGCCTTGATGTTCATCCAACTGATTTCATACGTGAACTGTTCTCCGATTTGAAAGGGCCGCGCTGAAGAGCGAGGATCTGGATAACTATCTCCCCCCCACGCGACATTCATGGCGCCCACGATCAACCCGATCGCGGTGAGCCGTAGGCACAGGAGACTCTTTCTCATACACTACCTCCTTGGTAGCAGAGCGAGGATATACATCAACGTGTCAGCCCAAAAATGAGAAGCGGGGTACGGCACGGGGTCTAAAAAGGAATGCGAATTCCAATCTGAAATTCGCTTGGCGTGAGGCCTTGCCCGAAAGAGCTTCGAGAGCCGGAGTTCGTCAGAGAAGAAAGGGCGCTTAAAGAACGGTCTAAGTCTGCCGCATAGCCACCCCCAAATCCTGCACCGATATACGGCCTGAGCCTAGTCCCCCCACCCAAGTAGACTCCACTGATCGAAGGAATGTCTCGAAAGACGTTCGACGGTGTCCAAGATCCTGCCGGGACTGGTGGGGCTTGGTCCGCCACACCGTATTCCAGGGCGGAGTTATCCACTATCCCGAGCCTGTCGGTCGTGAAAGAGCGGGGGGCAGAGGCGCCATCGCCTGCCGCTTCGACATGGGTGATTGACAAGAGGCCCAATACACCTAGCGCAAAGACTATTACAGCAGATTGCTTAGCCAGCCAAGATTTTGTTTCCATGCCATCCACCATGCTAGCAATTCTTGATTTTCAACTTCGAGACGCTAAGAATTTGAATAGCAAGCAAGCCTAACGCGATACGAGTTTTCTCAGCTTTACGTCATGGGAGATCTCGTCCTGAATTTGACGGACAGCTTCGGATAAGGCTCGATTGAGGCGGGCACCGGGAGGGACCTCTTTGGTAGGGTTGAAGGTCTCTTCGAAAATAGATTGGCCGGTGTATGTACCGAGGACCTCGCCCGTAGATTTCAAGACGAATAGCGTCAGATGGGCCTCCCCGCTGCTCACGTGCGTTTTCAATCGAAGCATCTGGGTTATCATTACGACCAAAGGGAAGAAGTCTGGAATTTTTGCCCAGGTCTGAGGTCGATAGTGCTCATGCAAGGCACTGATCCGCCCGGACAGAATGACATCGGGATTTTGGTTGAATCGGGTTATTCGTGAAAATATCCCTGCCGCATCGAGTTCCTTTAGGAGCTCGCTCTCGACTTGACGGGTGAGCTCACTGGGTTCGACCCTTTCTGCCTTGGGCGCATCGAGGCCGAAGGTCTCCTTTCCCGACAACAAGGCGTAGGCCGGGTACAGATTATGGAACTCGGCTATCGCATCGATGATCGGCCCGGCCTTTGTAAGCGCGATGTCCGGGACGTATTTCGGGCCTCCACATCCGGTGGTAAGGATGATCAACGTAAACAATACACAAGGAAAAACAATTCGTTTCATTAGACGGTACGATGCGGTATCTGACGGTAAATGCATACGAGGAAGGCCCCTAGTTGGGACCCCGGACCCAACGCACGGTCACCCTCTGCCACGAAGAGGCCTTCTTGATTCGGCTCGGTTCGCGCTTTCGAAATTATCAGGGACCTTCCATTCCCGCAGTGATCTGAACATGTCCCAGTTCGTGACGGCCGCGGTAAGGGGGTCGGAAGGGTTAAAACCGGAGGTATAAGAGGGGCGAAGAGGCTTGGTGCGAATCCGGTCCCGATCTTCATCGGGGAAGATCGGGACTTGCCTTATCCTATGATCAGCGGGACAGCACGCCTCCTCTGTCGTTAATGCCCATATTTCCGTGCTTCCTCTTCCACCGAAAATAGGCCATCTCTAAGACCTTGAAATGGTTCTCCATGAAAAGGAATTCCTCCTGACTCAAAGGCCTGTCCTGATGGAGCACAGTGCGCAGGGCCACGGCTGATTTCCCAAATTCCCTGAGAGTATTGTCCGTGTGGTCTCCTCCCTGGGCATCACCCACCTCACGACCAGTGTGACCTAACGAGGTTTCTACCGCCAGATGAGCCATACGTCACCTCCTTCTTTCTTCTACTATCCTGACCAAACAACACGAATCGGGGGTTGCTTCTAAAGATCAAAATGACCCTCCCCTGATTTCACAGACACCTCCATAAGTGGGAGAATCATGAAATCGGAGGTCAGCATGGCAACAACAACGCGACGTCAATTTACCGACGCATT
>JBBRRN010000423.1:0-3722 GCA_038200685.1 Nitrospirales bacterium | reverse complement strand
TCAGATCCTTCGCTATCTCGACACGCCACCAGGCATTACAGGGCTTACGTTTGGGCTTGAAAACGGCCCCCTCGGGGCGATGCTTATGTACGGTAAGACGGAGTATGTGGGGCGAGCGCTGAATATTGCTTGTCGCTTACAGAGCGCCGTAAAAGACAAGGGTGGATCGCCAGCGTACAAGGCTTTGGTTTCGAACGCCGTGTTCAACGACTATCTTGAACCGGCCAAGAACTTTAGAATCTTCAAAGTCAAACGAACCTTGCGGAATATCCGAGGTGGGGTGGCTTTTCGTTGCAGAAAGATAGAACTGCTCCCTTCATCGAGCACGACCTAACTTTGGCTTGCAGCCGACCCAGGAGGAATGCGGTGTCAGACATGATTATTGACTTATTGAAGCCGGTCGCCTTGCTTGAAAAGATTGCAGAAATAAAAGGGGTCGGGATTATTTTCTCCCAAACCATGCGCACAATTCGCACCACGTCCTGCAAACATCACTCGGCTTCCCAACCCGCTTTAAGCAAAGCTGCCCATGGCCGGATGGACATCCTCATAGACCGCAATCTCGGCTAGCCGATCCTTCTATTGCTGATAGTCCCGTAGACATGCCCGTCGGCGCTTCTTTCCACGGAAATAGAACACGCCATGAACATGAGGCCCTCCCTTCCGATCTACGATTGCAAGAATGCGCTTCTTTCCCCATTTCTCGCAAGCTGACTCTGAACGCGACTTCGGGGCTGCCCATTGACACACTTCGCCATGATGTATATCATCACGTATATACAAACATACCTCTTAGGAGAACACCTAATGGCATCGAAGAAGACCCGCCTCTTCATGAGTGGGAACAGCCAAGCCGTTCGAATTCCCCGCGAGTTCCAACTCGATGGCGACGAAGTTGAAATTCAGCGCCGCGGCAATACTCTTGTCATACGACCGAAGAAACAATCGTGGGCGCCGTTCATGGACAGCTTGAAGAGTTTCACAGCAGACTTTATGGAGGAGGGTCGCCGGCAACCGGCTATCCAAAAGCGCAAGCGGTCGTTCGCATGAAGCTGATGCTGGATACCAATATTTGCATCTACCTTATCAAGCACCAGCCACTCTCTGTGCTTGAACGTTTCCTCTCACATCCGGTCGATGACATTGGCATTTCCAGCCTTACGGTGGCCGAGCTTGAATATGGAGCAAGCAAGAGCCGGCATCCCGCAAAGAACCGAATAGCCCTTGATCAATTCATCTCACCGCTCGATGTTGCCGCGTTTGATCGAGATGCCGCGACAGCCTATGGCCGACTCCGTGCGAACCTTGAACAGAAAGGAACGCCCATCGGTGCTATGGATTTATTGATCGCGGCCCACGCTCTGAGCCTAAAAGTACGCCTTATCACGAACAATGCGAGAGAGTTTCGTCGAGTACCAGGCCTCAGAATCGAAAACTGGGTCTAGGAAGAACATCGGCGCATTCTCGACGACTCAGATTTTCAAAAGGTCCATATCTCCACGACGCTGTTGGAACGATTCCTGGCACGTGAGGATTCTCATGATGTTCCATGACGAGACTGTGTTTCTCCAACCGCGAATCTGCACTGAAATTGCTAATTGGACAGCCTGCAGTGCGAAGCGTATGATGACGCATCGTATGATCCAGTGTTCATGCTGCATCATACTGACAGGGAGAACCGAGCCATGGCTTGGGTATTTTCCTACGCTGCTGCCTCCTTCCCCTACTCCAGCGATCCTTACGACCAGCTGAATCAGTCTCCTCGTTCAAGTCACCGCTTCCACTCCGCTTACAGTATTCCCGGCTCCAATTGGACGATCCAACTGATCCGCCTGCTCATCGCTATGATTGGAAACCCTCTGATCCGCAATACACTTCACCCCTTCATGGAACTGCGGCGAATGACGCCGACCGGTCCACGAAGAAACCAAGGAGGTTTCTATGCGATCCTCCAACACGTTGCTACGGGGAGTTCTCACACTGCTGTTCGGATTGAGCATCACCGGCTTCGTCTGGCCGAGTAATGCGACGGCGGAAGAGACATCCGTAAGTCTCCCCGTCGAAAAAGTGGCGGATTATCTCTACGCGGTGATTGCAGCGGACCGTGAGGTGTACACCAAGCACGTCGTTGAACGCATGCAGATCAAAGGGGTAGTCGTGGCCTCGGAAAACTGGGAGGAGAAGAATACGCTGCCGCTCCCGGCTCAATTCCTGATGGAATCCGGCCGCGTCATGGCAAGAAAAAACATCGGCGTACAGTATCGATTGATCAGCCTCTGGCCGATCAATAAACGCAATGTCGCCCGAAGCGAGTTCGAGAAGATCGGCATGGGAACTATTCTCACTCACCAGACTAAACCCTATACCGGTTTTGTGAAGGAAGGAGGAGCCCGTTACTTCCAAGCCGTCTATCCGGATCTTGCTGTGGCTCAGGCTTGCATCGGCTGCCATAATTCCCATCCGGATAGCCCCAAACGGGACTTTAAGATCAATGATGTCATGGGAGCGATCGTGATCAGTATTCCGGTGAAATAGCTATCTACCGTGAGGGATAACAAGTGCCTTGAAGAGAGCCGATCCCCCTGTAGAATCCCCTTTGAAAGGGGCCCTCTCCTAGCAACTCCCAGGCGAAGCGTTGCCACGCTTCATGGTTGTGTGCGCCTGCCTCGCCAGACTTCTATGTGATTTCTCGACGAACCGTCATGAATCATGCAGGCTAGTTGCCTGATTTATTAATGGGGGCAAGCGGGTGTCCGTTCTCCGACATACATTTCCAAAATTTAAATCTTCCCCGATCTATGCCGACCGTGTTCACGATGCCTCCGGCTGCATTCGCACTGAAGCGACCACCCGGCACTTCTCTCTCGACCGTCTGTACGCATTGATCAACCATGCGTTCGAGTTCACCTCGTTGTGCGTCTGAAGGATTGGGAACGAATGGCACCGTGTTGAAAGACTTTTTATCTGGTGCCTCTGTGATGGTTCGCTCTGCAGCGCTGACCATCGCCGGGCTGAATACCACGCACATCAATGCAGCAATCGCGAAAACCAGAATGCGGTGTGATGTTGTCATCTCATTGGCCTCCCCGGCATGCCGTCATCGCTGATCATCATACTGGCCCATGACCCGTCGTTCGCGAGTAGTGTGCGTGACAAGGCGAGGCTACGGCTTTTTCACGCACCGAAACCCAGGGAGGTATAAGCTCCGGAACGACGGAGGATCCCAGTACCGATCAGAGGATCGCAGTGTTCGTGCACTGGTGTTCAAGGCGCCGCCACGGATGACTTTGAACCCGCCTGTCGGCAGCCCTTCAGGATTCTGCTGTGGACTGTTTTTATAATAGTTACTGTCGTACCAGTCACTGACCCACTCCCAGACATTTCCGGCCATGTCATAGACGCCATAGGGACTCTTGCCATCTTCAAACGTGCCCACCGGCACCAATGCCGCATAGTCGTTCGAGCCATTTCTCCCATAATTTGCATGACGCGACGTCGGAGGATCGTTGCCCCATGGATACAGGCGACCATCCGTCCCTCGTGCGGCCTTCTCCCACTCCGCCTCTGTCGGTAAGCGTTTGCCTGCTGATTTACAAAATGCGGCTGCATCCGCCCAATCCACACCCATGACCGGACGCTTGAGGTATTTCATGTGGTTCATCTTTTCCCAGTCCGGAGGTACATGGCCCCCTCCAGACCGTAGAAAATCTGAATACTACCCC
>JBBRRN010000422.1:0-3725 GCA_038200685.1 Nitrospirales bacterium | reverse complement strand
CTGCCCCATTAATTTTTTCATCGTGAGCAATCTTGACCAGTTTCTATCTGACCAAAGGCGGTAGAGTGACCGTGAACGTTTCGCGCCCGGGTGTGATCAGACTGCCGTGAACCCTATTGGATGAGCGTTCGAGTGCCGCGCCACACGGGGTGAGGGTGAAGCCCGTCGTCGCATCAGTGTCGACTGAGAGCCAGTGTCCTCCACTCTCTCATAGAGAAAGGACACTGCATGAACATGGGTCAACACTGACGGGACGTACTGAAGAGAAAGATGAATCTCTGCCGGTTCTCACATTTCAATAAAAGGAGACAATCATGCACACACAGTCTGTTCTGCAAAACCATCACACACAAGGAGGTTCCGTCATGAAGCAGCTCATCGGTCTGTTCGTGTTCGCCCTGGTCCTCACGGTCGGGATGGTGCCCCTGTCCTATGCGGCTGACGTGACCGAGTCACCCACCCCGATGATGGTCATGGGGGACCTGTTGAAAATCGACGGGGACTTTTACGTGGTGAAGGATGCCACGTATGCGGGCAAGGAAGTCCGTCTACACGTAGACAAGACCACGAAGCTGGAAGGCGCCTTCAAAGTGGGCGACAAGGTCGAGGCCAAGGCCACGGAAACAGACCACGCCTTGTGGATTAAACACGCACCGTCGGCGAAGAAGTAGGGTCTGGGGTACGCCGATCGACGTGGAGGCCCAGAGCGTGAGGCAGTCGTCAGGACTGCCCCACTCCTATTCTACGCGGCAGATTCGCTCTGCCTGACAAGATACTGACCATATACTCAATATTAGGTGAATGGTTCGAATCATGAGAGGAGGGATTATGATGCTGACAGTGAAATGGACTTGTGCATTCTTGGTTCTCGGTCTTCTTGTTGCGGTGCACAGCTTTGCTGGATCAAAGGATATTCCTGAGGGCATCACCGACAAAAATATACGAACACATTTTGAGGTTGCGCTGCACTATGAGGAACAGGCTCAGGCGAACAAATCAAAAGCGGACAATTGGGAGTTCATGGCCGACTACTTCGAAAAGTTTCCGAAAGAGTACACCGACACAACCATGCCCGTGAAGGAGCACATCGCCCACCTCCGCGCCATTGCAGAGGACTTTAAAAAGGCTGAGGAACATGATCGTGCATTGGCCGCAAAACACCGTGCGCTGTCGCGGCATGGGTTAGGTCCGATACGTCCGTTTAATCAATAAAGGATGGCCCATGTTTGTCCTTGTCGTGGGTTTGAAGCGTCACGTTTTTCCCAAAGATCAAGGCGAGGCCGCTCCCTTACAAGGAGAGTGGGGTCCCCATGATCGGTCACACGAATGCGGCTCACCTCGTATAGGCGATCGTCTTGGCAGGAGGTGGGGGACAACTCGCCCTTCACAGTTCTTGCCCGGGCTCCGGCCATTGAATTTGCAAAACAAAAAAGGAAAAGAACCATGATGTCATCTACACAGTACAAAAGTTGTCTTGAGGCCTGTGCTGCATGCGTCACCGCGTGCGAACAGTGCGCGGTATCCTGTTTGCACGAACAAGACATCAAAACGATGGTGCGGTGCATCGAACTTGACCGGGACTGCGCGGACATTTGCAGTCTGGCCGCTCAATTCATGTCACGCGGCTCCACGTATGCCGCGAAATTCTGCGCGTTATGCGCTGAGATTTGTCAGGCGTGCGGTGATGAATGCGCCAAACATAACATGGAGCACTGTCAGCAATGCGCGAAAGCCTGTCACAAGTGCGCTGAAGAATGCCGGACCATGGCAAAGAAATAACTGGGCGGTTTCAAGTTCCAAGTGCAACGGGTGAATGATGACGCAACTGCGTCTTTCTTGTTGCACAACCGTATTACATCGACAGAACCTATCGCAATAGGCTTCCGCAATCATGCTGATCGGCTATGCCCGGGTATCCACCGGCAACCACGACCCCGCGACCGAAATCGCTGCACCTCAGGACGCCGGCTGTGACGTGAGGTTTGACGAGAAGGCCTCCAGGGGCCGCTGGGATCGGCCAGAGCTGCATCGGCTGCTGGCGCAAGGGCGATAGCGTGGCGATCTAGACACTCAATCGCGGATCACGTTCGTTGCGCGATCGACTGACGTTCATGGAACGCATGGCCGAGCGCGCGGCCGGTTGTCGTTGCCTGACCGAAGCAATTGATACGACCACACCGGGTGGGAGCATGATGATGCAGTCATGCCGCTTATCTGACGCCCACAGATATTTTCCAGCGTGATTTTCAATACATCATCTACCGGGATCCAATCCGTCGATCAGGAACGCATTTGTGGCGGGCTTCAGGGTCGAGATTCACCTGGATTGGTTCAACTATTAGCCAAACATCGAAAAAACCTGGGGATCCGTAACGCGATACGAAGTCCCTATTTACCGAGCGCAGCCGGTCAATCGCGGAAGAAGGATCCTCTGTCTCGTCACATGTGGACCATCCCGCGCCGTTGACAGCCGATTTGAAACTGCCCTAGATAGACGCGGCGCTGAATCCGTCGCCCCCTCTGTCCCCGCTCACGAGGTCGACGGCCCCGAAAGGACCGGCCGCACATCGGTTCTATTCGCCATACCGGGGACATTACTTCTTGAGGACCCAGCCTGAAGGGAATTGGATGGCCAGAATGCAGTCCGCAATGGGAAACGGAACAAGCGCCAATGGGCCTCTCCTCATTGCCGCACCGAACCCATGGTCGCCGCTCCTGATCCTGGCTTCGAGGATGGGGCTCGCTGCATCGCTCTTCTGTCTGGTCTTTGCCCTCCTGTGGTTCGATCGCGACGGGCTGAAGGATCAACTCGACGGCGAGATCTCCTTTACCGATGTCGTCTACTTCACGATGATCACGGTGACCACCGTGGGCTATGGAGACATCGTGCCTGTGTCAACGAGCGCCCGACTGTTGGATGCCTTGGTCGTGACGCCGATTCGGTTCACCATCTGGTTTTTGTTTCTGGGTACGGCGTACCAACTGATATTTCGACAATATATGGAGAGGTATCTCATGGCAAAACTCCAGGGGACGTTGAACCAGCATCTCATCGTGTGCGGCTTCGGCCATACAGGGATGTCGACAGTGAAAGAACTGTTGGCCCGGGGCGTGAAGGCCGACCAGATCGTGGTGATCGACCAGCAAGAGGAGCGGGTGCGATTGGCAGGTGCTCTAGGCGTCGCGGTGGTTCAGGCCGATGCCTCACAAGAGGCAGTGTTGCGCGATGCCGTTATCGACAAGGCAAAGGCCGTGATCATCTCAGCCGGTCGCGATGACTCAAGCGCGCTGATGCTCTTGACGGCCCGGCATTTGAACCGGGCCGTGCGCATCATCGTCGGCGCCAAAGAAGAAGAGAACGTGAAGCTGTTCAAACAGGGCGGTGCCGATGCCATCGTCTCTCCCGCCACATTCGGCGGATATATTATGGCTGCGGCCGTCGATCATAGCCATATGGTGCAGTACCTTGACGATCTCCTCACGGCAGGAGGGAAGGTGAGCTTGGTCGAGCGCCTGGTTGGGCCTAATGAAATCGGGAAGATTCCGGCCGATCTCAAGCCGGATGTCTTGCTCCGTCTCTACCGTGGCGGCCTCATGTTCTCCCTCTTAGAGTTGGATGAAGCACGGCGGCTGCGGGCCGGCGACATTCTGGTGCTACTCACGGGCAAACAAGCCGGGGGCCATGGAAACAGGAGTGCATAGACAAATTACATGAAACTTTCTGG
>JBBRRN010000421.1:0-3731 GCA_038200685.1 Nitrospirales bacterium | reverse complement strand
GACCGCAGGGAGGTTTAGCAGGTCCCTATCCAGGTCATAGCCTGCGTCGGGTTTGGGCTGCGGAAAACAATCAAGTACGGAGTCGAACTCCTTCTCGTCACGGCACGAGGACAAACCCGTTTACACCATTTCAATCTGAAGGCGCATGACTCCCTCCACACTCCAGGGTGGGTTTTTCTCGTTCATCCTCGTTGACCATATTCGCCTGCAACCGTCATATCTGAAATCCTTGATATGATAATAGAAGTTGAGCTGCGAGGCTGGGAAGGGTAGAAGCCCGAACCTTTCCCTGCCCAACCTCTAGTCATCAGACCAGTGTCATGCCATCTCAATACATGAGTGCGATTCTGTTCTCATGCCACCACGTGCGTTGAAGGCCTTATTCACACCGCGACGTCATTACAGAAGTCCATGCCTCGTGCGGGAATCGGATTGTCCCCGATGCCGACCAATAATTGGCCAACTCGACGGCCAGAAAGGGATGGCCCGTCAGGAGAGTCGGGCCAGGTGTTCTTCCTCCAATTCCGTGGGCACCTAATACGCTTCCCGAAAAACTCGTTTGTAGTTCGTACCAAAGGCTTGCCGCTTTGAAGTGGTGCATGCTAGGATTTTGGTAAGTGAGCACTTACTTACCGTGAAAAAGCGAGCTACGCAGGGCATGGGCGGAAACGCACAGCGGGCTTCCGCTGGTAATCGCCAGGTCAGCCTCATTGCGGCTGCTGCGTCGCTCTTTGCGGCAAAAGGGTTCAACGGCACTACCACAAAAGAAATTGCCAAAGCGGCGGGAGTAAGCGAGGCGTTAGTCTTCAAATACTTTCCAACGAAACGAACGCTCTACGCGGCAATTCTGGCAGAAAAAGTGACTGTGAATGAACTGCTTGACGCAGTGGAGTCGGCGGTAGAAGCACACGACGACCATGGTGTATTTACGATGATAGCGAGCTATCGGATTCGCCCCGACGTCGACTCAACGTTCTTACGACTCCTTTTGTTCAGCGCGCTAGAAGGACACGAACTCTCTGAGTTGTTCTTCGGTAAGCACCACAAAGTATTCTACGATTACCTTGCAGCATACATTCGCACAAGGATCGAAGACGGAGCATTCCGCCCTGTCGATCCTCTCCTGGCAGCTCGCGCATTCATCGGCATGGTCGTCCATCACCGGCTACTTCATGAAATCTTCGGAGTTCCAATGCATCAATCTCATGAAGCCACAGTGGCTGCCTACGTCGATCTCTTCCTCGCTGGGCTGATCAAGATGCCGATTAGCCGTAAGTCGTCGAGTAGGCGTTCGCGATGAATCCCCTAAGACAACATCCGATTATCACGCTTGGGGTGATCATTTTTTTCTCAGTCATGGCCCTCGTTGTGTTTCGTCTCAGCAGCGTCGCCAAGACCGACACTCGTAAACCTCGCGTCATCACGGTCGCCACTGTGGCACCTTTAAAGCAGGACCTCGACGTTCGACTGGCGTATACCGCCGACATTACTCCCAACCAAGCGGTCAATCTGTTCTCACGGGTCGACGGCTACATCGCCAAGGTCTATGTCGAGAAAGGAGACTTAGTCAAAGCCAATCAGCTCCTGATCGAGGTCGACCATTCGGACTATCGGCATGCTGTCAACCAGGCCAAGGCAAATTTGGCTGCAGCCAGAGCGAGAGTCACGCAGCAGGAGGCCAGTGGACGCAACGCCTCCCTGACGCTCAATCGGGTGCAATCGCTGATTAAAGACCAGTTTGTCTCACAGCAAGATCTGGATAATGCTCAGGTTGCCTACGATACGGCAGCGGCAGTGCTAGACTCGCTCCGCGCACAGGTTCAGCAGATGGAGGTTGCATTGGCGCAGGCTGAGACAAACCTGGCCTACTCGTATATCCGCGCGCCTTTCGCGGGCTATGTAGCCGAGCGCAATCTCGACCTCGGTTCCTATGTGAGTGGGGCAAGCGCGGGAACCTCTACCATGTCACGCGGAATTCTTACCCTCCATGAAATTCAAACAGTCCGCATTTTGATCGAGGTTGTGGAGAAAGACGTCCCACTCATCCGGGTGGGTCAAAAATCAGAAGTTCGCGCTGAAGCCTATCCGGATCGCGTCTTCGAGGGCACAGTGACCCGTGTTGTTCAGGCGTTGAACCGAGCGACCCGAACAATGACGATCGAGGTCGATCTTCCCAACAAGGATCATGTTTTGAAAGGCGGCATGTTTGCTCGTGTAGAGGTCCTCGTCGGCACTCATCGAAACGCGATTCAGATCCCCATCGATGCGGTAAGTCGATTGGAAGACTCTCAATATGTCTATATCGTGCGCGAAGGAAAGGCTCAACGGGTACCGGTGGAAATTGGAGTCCGTGACGAGAACCGAGTGGAGATTACCAAGGGCTTGGTTGGATTGGAGCAGGTGATCATCTCCGGAAAAGACCTCGTACACGAGGGTGCCCCTGTGCAGACTCAAGCAGCAGACGGTGTGAAACGTGAACCGTAAAAGGTGAAATGTGAAAAGGCTTTCTGCTTTGAGGTCTTACTCCGTGCATCTTACGTCTCACATTTCACATTTCACGTCTTCATCATGTGGTTGACCCTCCTGGCGCTTCGCAATCGCATCGGTCTCCTGATGTTGTCGCTTGCCATGGTGATCCTAGGTGGCACCTCCGTCCAGCGGTTACCGGTCGATCTTTTCCCGCAGATTCAAGTGCCTGTCGCGTTCGTCGGCGTTATTTATAAAGGTGCGCCGCCGCTCGACATCGAACAGAGTGTTGTCTATCCCATCGAGAAAGCCGTCAGTTCTGCGTCGAACGTGGATCATGTCGAGTCGTTCGCAAAACAAGGCATCGGCGCTGTCCAGATCTGGTTCAACTGGGGCGCGGATATTAACGTCGGCCAGATGGAGGTGATGCAACGCGTCACCCAGATTCTCAATAGCCTCCCGCCAGGCATTGGACAACCCTTCATCGTCAAGTTCGACGTCTCCAATATCCCCGTCTCCCTCGTCACGGTCTCCAGCGACGACCTCGATGAACGGGCTCTGTACGACCTGGCCTCGAACACAATTGCTCCGCAGATCGAACAGATCGCCAACGTCGCCGCCGCCACCGTGGAAGGCGGGAAGATCCGCCAGATCAACGTCAACCTCGACCCGGCATTGTTGAACGCCCGGAGCCTCTCGATCCTCGATGTCGTCAAATCTGTGAAGGCCGCCAACCTCATTCTACCCTCTGGCGACATCAAGGCCGGCAATCTGGACTACAATGTCTTCACTAATAATCAGTTCCGCACGGTCGATCCGATTCAAGACGTGATCGTGAAGGTCAACCCACAGGGCAGCCCTGTGCGCGTACGAGATATCGGGACCGTGACTGATTCGTCGGACATTCAGACCAACATCGTCAGGACGGACGGGGCCAGAGCTGTGTACTTACGCGTTAATAAACAGCCTATCGCCAATACGGTGGCGGTGGTGGATGCGTTGCGCAAGGCCCTGCCGGAGTTGATCGGCATTCCCCCCAGCGTGAAGATCGGGATTTCATTCGACCAATCGGTCTATATCCGCCAATCGATCAGCAATCTCCTCGAGCAGGCGTTGCACGGATCGGTGCTGGCCGCGTTGGTCATCTTGATTTTTCTACGTAATTTTACGAGCACGCTGATCATTTCCGTCGCCATTCCCCTCTCGATCATGGTGACCTTCATCGTGCTGTACTTCTCCGGGCAAACCCTGAACGTGTTCACCCT
>JBBRRN010000420.1:0-3769 GCA_038200685.1 Nitrospirales bacterium | reverse complement strand
AGAATCTTACCACCTTCGTCATCCGTTAGTAGACTATGGGCGGACGTTTGTCATTAATGAGGAGCATCAAGGGGCTGTGCTTCAGTGGCCGATCAGGGTCACGAGTATAGTGGGACGTATCTTCCGAGACTTCAACGCTTCGCAGCGGGATCGAAATATGTTGTTTGACGTGCGGTATGCGAGTTTCGAGTGAGAGGTCCACTACTACGTCGTTGCAGTCGGTCACCTCCGCATTCAAGCCCTGCTCGTCGAGGAAGTTCACCGTAATCCGTTCTTCCGGATCAACCCACGGACGGATTGCCTCCTGCTTTTCCTCATTAGTCATATTCGTCTCCTTTCCACTTCATTGATCATCCTGCGAAGGAAGCGCGCGCTATCGACACAAACTAGACTCAGCGATCGGACTCAAGTTTGTCCGGTAGGTGCGGCTCAATATATCTCTCCAGCTTGTGGCTCCCTCACAAACGTCACAGCGCCGATCGCATAGCCCTAAGACAGCTAAATGTAATCTATACACCGACGAGAGACCGCGGGGCGCTGCAACTCAGTCAGAATGTTACTTCAGTCAGATGAGAAAGAGCAGTTTTGGCATGTTCGGTAGCGACTTCTGCATGGCCCGCTTTAGCATGCTCAATGGCTTCTTGCAGATGCATAATCGCTTCATTCAAATGCGAGTTTTTGCCTCCCCTCTCAGCGTAGTTCAGCGACTTTCTCGCATGTGTCACGAGCATCTCAGTATGACCCTGTTTGCCGTGGTCTGCCGATTACTTCACCTCCACGATGGCGTTCATGACGTTTCCGGTGGCGGTCGGATGGGCGTTCAGCATGGGCACAGCCACGAACTCTTCAAGCGCAAATATAATGAGAGCAACACGGGAGAATTGGCTGGTCATCTTTGCCTCACGCTCCATGGTTAGAATTTACTGAATTGTCTCACACGATCAAAGCTACGGCCCTCGACATCGCAGCTAGGGGGTGAACCGACGAGAGCATACATCAGTGAGGATCGGCGCTTTCTTAAAGGTGCGCAATCCCTCCCATCAACCTTAACACGATGGATCCAATTTCAGCATATGGCAGTCAGGATCGGGATTGTCTATACAGGCTCATTCCAACAATCAGTGTCCCACCAAGGTGCGTTCCCGATAACGAAATAATATCTTAGGTTTGGCAAAGGATACCCGCACCCAGAAGCACCGCGATAAGTTACGGGCCGTACGGCGCCGGCCTGGAGGTGCACCTCCCAACGATTTGACTGACGCTCGACACGTTCGCCAGAAAGCATAAACGCTACGTGCGGGACATCGTCGCTTACGCACTCAAGGATTATTTGACCAGACACGGTGCATTACCGTCTTTACGTCAATAGGGGTTTTCGATAACCGTTCGGTAACGGGGTGGGCCTCGCACGGACAGTTTTTGCGCGACGACCATACCGCCTCAAAAGGCACACAGGCCGCAATCTCGGAGAAAAACCCGCAAAAACGGCTATTTTTTTACCGTCACTTTCACACGCTCATACAAGGATGTGGAGGGGAACTGGAAGGAAGGGTAAATCAGCAGAGGGCAACCGCCTTATATCAATCTGCCACTACGGAGAGCAAAAGGGCGATTTTAGCGCGACACGGAGATGGTCCTTGAATTCTACCAATTGCCTGTTGCACTTGCAGCCGCGCCTCTTGCCGGCTTGATGGTCGTGATACTACGTATAGGTCTCGTCAATGGGTTATAATCGATATATGCGGTACAGGTTAGAGGCACGATCGGTGGTGGTGGTCTATCGGTGCCCTATGCCTGACGCTCTCGGGCTGTGCCACAGAACTTCCCGTGATGGTGGTCGCGACTGACCTTTGTGGTGGGGCGGGTTGTCACGAGCATCACCGCAGCGACATCAGGGAAGGTAAATCGGAGGCAATTTACAGGACAAAATCTATAAAATATTTGAAGGTATATCGAGAGTTCATCGAACGCCTCATCCTCTACCCCTCCGAAATCAATAGCAATCCCGCGCGATCCAACGTCACTCCACAGGTAAAGCTAAAGCACTTGCAGTATGCACTGCCGCCGATGCGGCCTAAGTGCTCACGATCTTCTGGACTGTGCAATTGCCAGTGCCCAGCTCCCTCGCAATACTCCGCATACCACGGCCACTCCCTCGCAGCACGAGTACCTTGGCCTCAACCGGTGCGGACACGCGAAGACGGCCTAACACCTTGCCCTCTGCTCTCGCCCTCTTCAGGCCAGCCTTGGCCCTCTCGACAATCATGGCCCTTTCGAATTTGGAACAGATCAAGGGACGGAAACTCCAATGGTGGCGGTATCGTCTTCCAGGATGAACTCATACGCGAGCGTCGCCCCGAAGAGTTACATCATGTTGGGCATAGGAACTCGGAGAGGCAAGGATTGTTTCAATTCGCATAATGTCACTGGCGATCGAACTATCGAGATTAGCGAATAGCAGTATCGACGCAGCAAGAATATGGCCGAATTTTCTGGCTGGGAGCATACGGTTAGAAGCCGATATCATTCTTTTGAAGCAGATGAAAGGATACGTCAACGGTCTAGAAAAATCGACCTCTCCGGTTAAGTGGTTGAGAGAGGTTTTTGAGCGCAAAGCACGAGCAACTCCTGGACTCCCCTCCATCCAAACACTCGCTCCGCCAATAGGTGCGCAGTGCGGCACTGATCAGCCGTCATCCCTACTGCCAGAACCCATAGGTGTTCTGGCAGTGCCCAACCAGACTACCCATGAGACACTGCGAGTACACAGAGCGGGTTGGTGACCAGAGAAGCAGAGCCTGGTTGCGGAACGTGCGTTTCGAGGAATCGTAGATAGACCAATGAAGCAGTACCTGAATATCGCCGCACTGGCGGAGCGACTCCTCGTGAAGCGTTCGACGCTCTATGCCTGGGCCGAGCAGGGCATGATCCCGCACGTGAAGCTCGGCCGGCTCTTGCGATTTGATCCCGATGACATCGACGCTTGGCTTCAGAATCACCGAGTGGAAGGTATCCCAGAGCCCGCTTCACCCCCGTGGCGACACAGCACCGATAACGTAGATGTCCTTATTGCCGAAGCCAAGCGCGCCATCTATACTTCGTGCCGCGGGAAACCAGACCAAGACAGGGCCACACGAAAGGGGAAACCAAATGGCTCTGTATAGGCGAGGACCTATCTGGTGGATGCGGTTTAATTATCAGGGACGACAAATTCGCCGGTCGACGGATGTGACTGACCGACAGCTGGCGGAGCGGATCTATTTCAAGGTGCGGGGCCTGATGGCTGACGGCACGTGGGTGGAGACCCCACCCCCGAGGCCACAGAGAACAGTGAAGGACTTGCTCGAACGCTACCTCCGAGACCACTCGGCCCCGAATAAGGGGGCGTTGACGCACCGCCGGGACCACAGTCTGGCCGCGCACTTGCTGCGCGCGTTCAGTGAAGTCCCGTTAGATCAGCTCCGTCCGGCGCGACTCGCGGAGTATAAAGCGAGCCGACGGGCCCAGGGCATCGCCCCCAAGACCCTCAACGACGAGCTTGGCTTGTTAGGCCATGCCTACAAGCTCGGCATGCGGGAGTGGGAATGGGTGACCGACAATCCCGTGCTGATGATCGCCAAGGAAAAGGTCCGCAATCTGATCGAACGCTGGCTGACCCCGGAGGAGGAGCACCGATTGCTCGCGGTCTCTCCATCCTGGCTCCAGGAGATCATCGTGTTCGCGCTCCATACGGGGATGCGACGGGGAGAAATCCTCAAGCTCCAATGGT
>JBBRRN010000419.1:0-3780 GCA_038200685.1 Nitrospirales bacterium | reverse complement strand
TCCGATCGCTGATTCTTTTCCTCCCCCCCGCCGTGCCGACGCGGCATGTTTTTTTCATCGTCAAGCCACTGGCCGGAGTACGCACCGCTTCCCCGGCCATAGGGGCACGAATATACACGCCAAATGCGGTGTTGCGATTGATGTGTGGTCTGCATCATGTGCAATGCTGATGGCACAGCCATTGCAAACTTCCCATCCGTCTCCAGCGTTCGATTTGAGGAGGTGTGTATGACAGAGCCAGAGAGTGTGCCACCGGCGCCGGTTGCGGCAGGAATTTCACTGAAAATGGTCATCATCATTGTCGCGGGGACACTCGTGCTCGCCCTTGGAGGGTCGTTCGCGCTCTTCAAGCTGATGGCTGGAGGGCATGAGAAAGGCGAACAGAAAGCAGAGGCGCCAGCCGCAAAATCGCCGGTGCAGGGCGAGCCCGAAGCCAAGCACGGCGCCAGCAAAGCCGGCAGCCCAGGGGCGATCTATGATGTCGATCCCTTCATCGTGAACTTAGCGGATACCCCGGAGGTGCGCTATCTGAAACTGACCGTGAAGTTGGAACTCGAGAGTCAGGAGGCTTCAGCCGAGCTCGCCAGCCGTGTCCCGCAGTTACGCGACACGATTCTTGTCCTTCTGACCAGTAAGGATGCGGCATCGATCCGAACTCCCCAGGGCAAGTTTCAGTTGCGCGATGAGATTACCCAACGCGTCAACAGTCTTCTTCCCAAACCGGGTGTGCGGGCAGCCTACTTCACGGACTTCGTCGTGCAATAGGCGAGACCATCTCGTCATTATGGAAAAAATACTCTCACAAGACGAAATTGATGCGCTGCTGAAAGGGGTCGTCTCCGGGGAGGTCGAGACCCAAGCAGAGGAAGAGGGGCAAGCAGCCGGCGGGGTTAAGCAGTACGACCTCTTCAATCAGGAACGCATCGTTCGCGGGCGTATGCCGACGCTCGAGCTGATTACCGACCGGCTTACACGACACCTGTCCCTGTCATGGAGCGCGCTGCTGAATACGAAGGTGGAGTTCAATATTATCGGGACGCAAATCATGAAGTTCGGCGCGTTCATGAAAACCATTCCGATTCCCTCCTCGCTGAACGTGTTTCGGATGGACCCGTTGCGGGGGAATGGCCTGTTTGTCGTCAATGCGTTCTTGGTCTACCTGATTGTGGACTATTTCTACGGAGGGAAGGCGCAAACGCATGTTAAACCTGAAGGCCGCGATTTCACGCCGATTCAGTTACGGATTATCAAGAAGCTCGTGCAGGTGGCGTTTGAGGACATGGAGAAAGCGTGGCGCGCCGCACTCGCTGTCAAAACTGTGCTGGTCCGTTCAGAAGTGAATCCTCAATTTGCCATGGTGGTCACCGCATCAGAAATCGTCTTTGTCACGACCCTCCAAGTTCAATTTGGAGAGACCACCAGCGACTTCTTTCTTGTGTATCCCTATTCGATGTTCGAGCCCATAAAAGAAAAGCTCTATTCGGGCATCGTCTCGGATCAAGTCGAGCAAGACGGAAGCTGGGCGATCAGATTTCATGAAAAACTGCAAGAGTGCCAGCTTGCCATGACGGTTCGACTCGGAACGGCCTCGGTCAAGGTACGAGACGTGTTGGACTTTGCTCCGGGAGATCTCATCCTGTTAGACCAACGGCCTGGCGATCCGCTCGATTGTTTTGTTGAGGGATACTTGAAGTTTCAAGGGAGCCCTGGGGTCTCAAAGGGAAACCACGCCTGCCGTATTGAAAGAGTGATCGGGTAGGCGATTCACACGTGTGAGGAGTACTGTCCATGGCCGACAACGAACTGCAAAATCCTGGAGCGAAGGCTCCCACCCACGTGCCGTCTCCCTCGGCTCAACCGGCTCCTGCTTCATTTCCACGGCTTGACGGAGGAGGCGCGGCCCTTGCGCCCAAGAACATCGATTTCATCCTCGACATTCCGATGCAGGTGACTGTGCAGGTTGGATCGACCAAGATGATCATTCGAGAATTACTGCAGCTCGGGCAAGGGTCGGTGATCGAACTTGAAAAGCTCGCAGGAGAACCGATGGAGGTGCTGGTCAATAACAAACTGGTGGCGAGAGGCGAAGTCGTCGTGGTGAATGAAAAGTTCGGGATCCGCCTCACCGACGTCATCAGCGCGGCCGAACGCGTTCAGCAACTCGCGTAGGAGTCTCTCTGAGGCATTCCTTGACCCGGCCATTTGGCATAGAGGAGCGGTGACAATATGGTCGATTTTTGGGACAGCTTTATACGAATGGCATCGGCTCTGGCCCTTGTCCTCGCGCTCATGGGTGGACTGGTCGTCTTGGTTCGTCGATTTGGCGGTACACGATTGTGCGCGCCTACCTCCACGCAGATGGTCCAGGTACTCGGCAGCGGGTACATCGGCCCTCGGAAGACCATTTCTCTGGTGTCGGTTGCAGGGGAGTTCTTGATCGTCGGCATGACCCCGACAGATCTGGTGCCGCTCGGTCACATTACGGACCGGGAACGAGTCCAACAGTTTCTATCCGGGGTGGCGGCCGGTCGGTCGGTCGTGTCCGGCAGGCCTGCATCTCATAACAAGGCTCTGGACCGAACATGCGATGGGGCAGCAGAGACCAGAGGTGGCCATGTCGGCTGATGTTCGCGTATCCCCGCCGCTGACTTCTCATATGCAACGACCACAAGGCGATCGTGCAGGTCTCCTGCTTATGACCCTGGTCTGCCTGTTTCTTGGGATGACTCAGGATGCCATGGGCGGGGCGAATCCGTCTGTCACGATCGATCTCGGCCAGACGGGTCCCAAAGGGACCGCCGTCGTCCTCCAAATTCTTGCACTACTGACGGTCCTCTCCCTGGCGCCGGCCTTCTTCATCATGGTCACGTCCTTCACGAGAGTCGTGATCGTCCTTTCATTTCTCCGCCAGGCGCTTGGGACTCAGGCGGTGCCGCCCAATCAGATTCTCGTCAGTCTGGCCTTGTTCATCACGATGTTTGTGATGGCTCCAGTAGGGGAGGCCGTCTATAGCCAGGCCGTACAACCTCTGCTGGCAGAACAGATTTCATATGAGGAGGCTTGGACCAAAGGTATTCAGCCGATTCGTGCATTTATGCTGAAACAGGTGCGCGATAAAGATCTCGAACTCTTTATCGAGCTGAGTAAGCGCCCGAAGCCTGAAACGGTCGATCAGGTTCCCATCCATGTGGTGATTCCCGCCTATATTTTGAGCGAATTGCGCGTCGCGTTTCAGATCGGGTTTCTCATCTATATTCCGTTCCTGATCGTCGACATGGTGGTGGCCAGCATCTTGATGTCCATGGGCATGATGTTGTTGCCTCCAGCCGTAATTTCCCTTCCGTTCAAACTCATTCTCTTTGTGCTGGCCGATGGGTGGAATTTGGTCGTTGGGTCACTGGTGAAAAGTTTTCAATAAATGAGACCTGAGAGGAGTGATCGAGATGACACCTGAGATGGTGGCAGAGATCGGGCGCCAAGCCATTGAAACCACACTGATCGTGTCTGGACCCATCCTGGGACTCGCCCTCGTTGTGGGGCTTGCTGTCAGTGTGTTGCAGGCAATGACGCAACTGAACGAAGCCACGCTGACCTTCGTGCCGAAAGTGCTGGCGGTGTTCGCCGGGGTGATTGTTTTTCTTCCCTGGATGTTGGGTGTGCTCACAGCGTTTATGACACAGCTGTTCTTGAATATTCCTAACTATGGACAGTGAGACGGCCTGATGTATTCGATCATGGGACAGTCATGACCACGGCGCCAGCACTTCATCTTTTCTTGCC
>JBBRRN010000418.1:0-3826 GCA_038200685.1 Nitrospirales bacterium | reverse complement strand
TATGACCGGCGCCCATGACATGAGCGATCCCTCCACCATTGCGGCGGCAGTGATTCTCGGGCGTGTGGCCAAACGTACGGCTGCGTATGAGACTGATTTGCTCGTGCCCCACCGCGAGCCGATTACCATGGCGGTCTGCCAGGAAATTACAAAACAGGCTTATCTGGAGGCCGGCAAGCCTGATCTCTACAAGGAAGATTCCAATTTCTTCATTACCTCGGATCAATTCAGTTATACCGCGGCGGTGGACGGCATCATGCTGCGCAAAAAGCCGGCGGCGAACTTCTATATGGGGCATTATTTCGCCGAGGCGCTGCTGTTGACGGAAACGGGTGCCAGCACCGGCGCGATCCAAATCGCCGGGACGGACGCAGATCACCAGTTGCCGTTCTTCGTCACCACCTGCGATTACACCTTGATCGGGGAGGAACTCTACGCGGCCAGCGCCTATCTCTCCAGAGAACCGGTTCAGGTCGGCACGCTGCGCGGACAAGACATCGGCAAAGCGCTGATTCTCGGCGTCATTGGTGTTGGGACCGTGTTGGCTACCCTCGGGGTGATGTTCGACGCGCAGTGGCCGAAATTATTTCTGGACTTTTTCAGAGACGTGAAATGATCTTCCTCCGCCGGCAGGTTCCGCTTCTGATTACGCTCATCACCGGGTTGGTGTTTGCAGGGCAATACTATGTGCCGCACCCGGCATCGGAGCAGATGCTGACTTCCGTTACGAAGTGGCTTCAGATTATCGGGGGGTTCGCACTGGTGTTGGGGGTCAGCAGCCTGTTCCACGTCCATGCCGTCAAGATTCGGCGCAAAGAAGCGGGATGGGGCTATAGCTTCGTTCTTTATATAGGCATGCTGGGCACTATCGCGGTCGGCCTGTGGGCGAACGGCAAGGAAGCCGTCGACGGCGCCATGACGGCCTTTGGGTGGGTCTATAACTTCATGATGGTCCCGCTGCAGAGTACGATGTTCGCCATCCTTGCGTTCTTCATCGCGTCGGCGGCCTATCGATCGTTCCGCGCCAGGAGCCGGGAGGCGGCAGTGCTGCTGATTGCGGCTGTGATTGTCATGATGGGCCGCGTTCCTCTCGGAGAGTATCTGATTCCGCTCAGCGGCGACCTCTCGCAGTGGATTTTGAACGTGCTGAACGCGTCGGTGCGGCGTGCGATCCTGATCGGTGTCAGCCTCGGGACGGTCGCCCTCTCCATCAAGATTATCTTCGGCATGGAGCGGTCGTATCTGGGTGGAGGAAAGGAATAGCAAGTGAGAAGTGAAAGGTTAGACGTGAAAGGTAAGAAGGTAATTTCAAGTCTGGAGACGTTTCACTTTTCACTTCTCACTTTTCACGAGGTCGTGCTGTGACCTTCACTGAACGCATGCTGAAGATTGACCGGCGGATCATCTTCCTGGTGATAGGCGTCTGCACGCTCTTGCCGCTGCTCTACCCGGTGGGATTGCCGATCAAGATTTCGCCGGAGGTCCGTGGGGTCTACGACCACATCGAGTCGCTCCCCGAGGAGTCTGCATTCCTGCTCTCGCTGGATTTCGATCCGGCCTCGAAACCTGAGCTGCACCCCCAATCGATTTCGTTGCTGCGCCATGCCTTCAGGAAAAACCTCCGGGTGATCGCGTTGACGCTCTGGGTTTCAGGAACCGGTATGGCCGATCAAGTTGTCACGCAGGTCGCCCGCGAAATGGGTAAGGAGAACGGGAAGGATTATGTGTTCCTTGGTTGGAGCCCTGGCGGGACCGCCGTCATCATCAATATGGGGCAAGATCTCTACGGCGCGTTCCCAGCCGACTACAACGGCAAACCCACGAAAGGCTTACCCGTGTTGCAAGGCGTCCAGAGTCTACGCGATGTGAACTATGCCGTCAGCCTGGGCGCCGGCAGGCCCGGTGTGGAAGAGTGGTACGTGTTCGGCAGGGACAAGTATAAGTTCGAACTCGGCGGCGGCTGCACGGGCGTGATGGCTCCGGGGCTCTATCCGCTGTTGCGCAGCGGACAGATCAACGGCCTGATCGGTGGCCTGCGTGGCGCGGCGGAATATGAAATTCTTATCGACCAGAAGGGCAAGGCTGTCGCCGGAATGGATGCGCAATCGGCCACACACCTCGCCATCATTGTGCTGGTCATTATGTGTAACCTGTTTTATTTCTCATCGCGCAACAGAGCCAGGCTGCAGGGGGGAGGAGTGGCTTAGTGTGTCCCCCGTGCTCGCGCCATACGCGCAGTTGGGGACCCATCCAGGCCATCAGTTGAGTCGGGGAAGACGATGTTGAATTCAGAGTATAAAGGATAATCTCGTGCCGATTGAAACCATCATGGGTGGGTGGGTCGCAACGGGACTCACCCTCTTCATCTTCACATTTCTCTATAAGGATAACCCGCTGTTCAAGCTGGCGGAAAATCTCTACGTCGGGGTATCGGTGGGGTACACGATCGTCAAGACCTACGACACGGTCATTGTTCAGCTCATCTGGAAGCCGATCGTCGAACATGGGGAGTGGGCACTATTGATTCCTGTCGCCATCGGGATGCTGATGCTCACGCGCTATGTCCCGAAAGCAGCCTGGATTTCCCGGTACGCGTTCGCCTTCATCGTGGGCGTCGGGTCAGGGCTCGCCATCCCACGGACCATCTCGTCCTTTATTTTGAAACAGATTGAGGATACGGTTCGTCCACTTTTGACGTTGGTGCCTGGAGAGGGTGTCACCTTTACATGGAGTCTCCTGAATCCGGCCAGCAGCTTGAACGCCATCATCATCCTGGTCGGCGTCAGTTCGGTGTTGTTCTACTTCTTTTTCTCCGTCGAGCATACAGGCCCGGGCAAGGTCGTCGCCCGCACGGGCATCATGTTCCTGATGATCGCCTTCGGCGCAGCCTTCGGCTACACCGTGATGGCCCGCATGTCACTCTTGATCGGGCGATTGACCGATCTTATCGAGTTCACGGATCCCTCCTATGGCCGTCCGAGCCTTTGGCTCCTGGGCTTGACCATCTTTACCTTAGTGGTGATGGCTCGCCGTTCCAGCGGCAAGCAGCCCAAAGAAGAAGAGTAGGTCAGTCTATCTGGTTAGCTTCATTCGACCAGACACACGAGACAGACCGAATAGACCAACTCGGCGGTTGCAGCGAGCGCAATCCCCTCGTTACAATGGGCGCTCGCTTGAGCACACAACACAGGATGCTCAAAATGGCCGTCCAGCAAGGCCACAGGCGAGTCGAAACCGGAGGCGTACCCTCAGGGGGTACGTTGAGGATTCCGATGAGCCGAGAACGCCGCTGGCGGACTTTTTCAGCATCCTGCTAAGGAGCCGCATGACTACTACCACCAGCACTGCCAACGACCGCAAGCAGTACCCCGCTCTTCGCAATCTGCAATTTTCGCCGATCAAAGAGGGTGAGGAGCAGTACATGGTTCTCTGGGACCCGACGGGGCTGAGTAAAGAAAAGCTCGTGCTGCCGCTCAACTATTTTTTCATCATTCAGCATTTCGATGGTGAGCACTCGTTGGCTGAAATCGGAGCGCTCTATCTCAAACGATTCGGCGAATTTCTCGTGCCCAGCAAGATAGAGCAGCTGGTGTCAGATCTGAATGAGAAACTGTTCTTGGAAGGTCAACGTGCTGAGGACGCTCGCCGGCTGGCGCGAGAGACTTATCGCCAGAGTCCGCTGCGCCGCGCCGCGTTCGCGGGGCGAGGATATGAAGCAGACGGTGTGAAACTGAAAAAACAGATCGATGGATTCTTTACGTCACAAGAAGGACCGGACTTCAAACCATCCGAGCATGCAGGCAAACAGATCAAAGGTCTCGTCGCC
>JBBRRN010000417.1:0-3828 GCA_038200685.1 Nitrospirales bacterium | reverse complement strand
CCATCGGTTACGTCAGCCCGGTGGAATTCGAGCGGCAGCATTCCGCTGTCGCTTAACCATGGGTCCACTGAAACGGGGGAGGATCAACCGTGCCCACATCGTCACAGCAACATCACGTACGATGGTGCAGTCTGATATGATGCCGCTCTGGGCGAGCAAACGACTGCCGTCATCATAGAAGCGAACACATACGGCGGCAATTGGAACATTTTAGAGTCATCCATCGCAACCGTATTCGCCGCCGTATGTGCAGGTCCCAACCCAAAAACACCTCAAACAAAGTCGAATTCCGGCAATTATTTTAATTCGCAAATACAAGATTTCGTCCGTCGGAATGCGTCCAGAATAGTTCCTCGATAACGATCTGGCTCCCACAGGACGCGGTCCAGAAATCGGAGCGACGGCAGGCGCCATCAGAATGCGTTCCCGCATGGCAGGAACGCTCGTTCACTAGGAGCGCGTCGCAGCGTGAATACGCGGTAATATCAAGGGGGTGATGAATATTTGTATCTTACGGGGAGACTTGGACACTTGCATCACTTGAGTTCGTTTTTCGCTTCTACTATTTTATCCCATTGAGCCATTGATAGTGAAAATGGCTCAGTGCGGCACAGGTTAAATCCATTTTCTTCGTAAGAGAACACTAAAGAGAATTGCACTTTTTTTGTACCATCTGCCCCGTCCACCACGTTCGCATTCTTGACTATGGCGATGACCAAGGAATTGATGCCAGTGACGAATGCGTCGTCTCCTGTTTCACCTATTACCGCTGCCGCCGTCCAGCCTTTTTTAATATTGTGTATGTCTTCATTTTTCGCTGGTTCTACGACTTCCTTAACAATCACTCTTTTTGTGCCACTATTGATTGGATCCCCTTCTTCGGCATATGTTATTCCGTAAATCTCGACAGTCTTGGTGGCGTTATCCTCTTCAGTACCAATAAGCCGATTGCCCGTGAAGATAGTCAGTGCTGCCAGGATGAAAACTTTCATTTATTTCATTGCTCCTGGTTCAGGGGATAGAGTCGCCGGTATCGGGTGCGGGCCTATTCGAATGTTCGTAACCTGGTGGTGGGCCCGGAGGAAGGCCGGTTTGACCATTCGCGTCGCTGCGTTCGTCTCCTGGCACCCAATCCGTCCCCGCGGGTGGCCTCGGGCTTACTACGCCACCACCTCCTAGTCTTGGATTTCCCCCGACTCGATCAAGCATCTCCGCCCTTTCACCATTGTCACCGCTTCGGCTGCACTTGACCAATGGGATATTCATACTCGCCGTTTGTCCCTTCCCCAGCCAAAAACAACCGCAAGTACAATCCTTCATGCTAGGTACAACCCAATAGCCAACCACTTTTCCTCCATCACCGTTTTGCCAATATTGGGCCCAATTCCACATCAATATCGGTCTCGTACGGACAGTAGTGCAGCCCCCTTTGCATGGATTGCCACCAGCTCCGCTGGGGCAATCGGCTGATTCTGGAGATAATCCAAAAGGATCGAGCCTGTTCGGAATGAAGTACGGGAGATAAAAACTCATCCCGCCTAAATACCCAATCGGATCACGCCCAATAAATCTCCCTTGAGTCGAGCTATAGTACCGTGCCCGGAAGTACACCAACCCCGTCTCGCTGTCCTCATACCGCCCCGTGAATCCGATCTGGTTGTCCACGCTCGACTCGGGGAGTACGGTTGTCCCGTTCGAGGCCAACACCGTCCTGCGGCCGTAGCTGTCGATGTGCAGCCGCGGCTTAGACGTGGATTTGACGTGACCACGTTTTTAGGACCACACCGCTTGGGAGTCTGCCGGTTGGTTGGACTGCCTGCGATTCTCGGTCCACCCTATGTGAGAATCACCGGGCTGTTTTGGCCAGTTGATTTCTGGCTTCGGATGACCGCGTAATCATCAGGGGCCAGGTTCCCCAATGCGCTGTGTGGACGCTCTTGATTGTAATATGTTCTCCAGCGATCGATCTTCTCCTGTGCCTCATCCAAGGACAAGAACCAATGCTGGTTCAAACATTCAGCACGGAATCGCGCATTGAATGACTCGATGAATGCGTTGTCGGTCGGCTTCCCCGGACGGCTGAAATCCAAGGTGACCCGATTGGTATAGGCCCACAAATCGAGCGCCTTCGAGGTGAATTCCGTGCCATTGTCGCAGCGGATTGCCCTGGGCTGGCCATAGTCCCTCATTGCCTGTGAGAGCATTCTCGCCACATCCTCACCGCGGAACCCCTTCCCGGCTTCAAGCGCTACGCACTGCCTGGTGTGGATATCGACCGCCGCCATTACCCGGAAGGTCGAGCCACCAGCAATTTGGTCGTGCAGGAAGTCCGTGGCCCAGGAATCGTTGGCCTCGCTCACCAAGGGTCGTTCCTGGCGTGGACGACAACTGACCCGTCTCCGTGGCTTTCGCCTCCGAAGACTGAGTTTTTCAAGACGATACAGACGTTGGACTCGAGTAGTTCCCACCGGCCATCCTTCCCTGCGTAAGCGCACAGTGATCCGGCGATAACCGTAATCGACGTGTACCGACGCGATGTCTCGTATGCGCATTCTGAGTTCGGCCTGATCACCTCGGATACCGTGGTGGCGCATGACCGATCGCCATGCGCACAGTATCCGGCATGCCCGTCGTTCGCTGAGCCCGAACGTCCCGGATGCCCACGTCGTCAAGCGACGCTGGTGATCAGGCTTCAGATTTTTCCCTTGAGGGCCTCCTGTAGGACGTGCTTGTCGAGACTCAGGTCGGCGACCAGCTGCTTGAGCTTCTGGTTCTCCACCTCCAGCTGCCGGAGCCGGCGGATCTCGCCCGTGCCCATGCCATCGTACTGCTTCTTCCAGCGGTAGAAGGTCGCCTGCGCGATCCCCATCTTCCGAGTGATTTCCTCGATCGGCGTGCCTGCGGCGGCCTGCATCATCGCCGCCGCGATCTGTTCGTCGCTATGTGACTTACCCTTCATGGCCTCTCCTTCGTCGTGGTGAGGCCAAAACTATCCAGCTTTTCTCGTCTGGAATGGACCGGGATTCCGCAGTCAGACCACGGTGACGGAGTCCTGTGAAGCAACTCCTCCAAGCGATAGATGCGACCGCCCTCGCCAGTAGCGAGGGCGTCGATCCCTCCCTGGAGCCACCCCGACACGACATGGGCATCGAGATCACACCGATGAGCTTCCGCGTACGCGGTTACGGCGTGGTAGGCCGCGGCATAGGACTCAGCGATCCGGCACAGTAGGTTGCCGCTCGCCTGGGCGCGCGCTTTCCACGCCGACGAGCGTGGTCGGACCCCAGGGCGGCCTGACGTCCAGATCGCAGACTCGGATTCGAACCGTTCGAGCAGATCATCGAAATCACTGGCGAAGTGAGCGAGGAGGCGCCTCCGCAGGTCATTCACGGCCGATCCACGGCTATCGTGGAGCCAGTGCTCCAAGCAGACGGATCCGGACGGCGTTGGCCGCGAGATGGTGAGCCGAACCTGTCCGTGGATCTGGCGGATCCGGTAACGTCGCCGCACGGCCGACGCCAGGATTGAGAGATCCACCTCCGTAGGAACCACAGCGATGCTGAGGTCGGGCATCACCGTGATGGTACCGTGAGGATGTTCGGCGGAAGGGGCCGATTCATCCCTTACATCCCTTCCGATGACGATGTTCCGTCGACGTGGACAGGACTGCCGATGGCTCCGGTATCGTTCGTCGGGCGAGAGGACTCTGCCCCGAGCAGCCGTTGCGACGATCGGCGTTCACCGAGGTGTTTACCAGGATCATATTCACAGATGAGGAAGATCACGGGACCTCGGACCGCGGTATTCGGAGCAAAGGCCACATCATTG
>JBBRRN010000416.1:0-3832 GCA_038200685.1 Nitrospirales bacterium | reverse complement strand
TGGCCGGACAGTTCCCAGCCTTTCACGAGCTTCGGACTGAAGAGACTGAGGTTGGTGAGAAACACTTCTTTCGCCTGGCTGCCAGCAAGGGTATCACGCCGACTGGTATAGCGTGATTCGAGCCCCCCGAAAAGCTTGTCCGAGAAGAGAGGGACGATCAGGTTCAATTTTGCCAGGTTCTGGGGAGAGTTGCTGAGTCTAAGGCCGAACGAGCCATCCGCCGCTTTCTGAAGCGCATAACTCAGCCGCCCTTCCACTCCCGACGGCCACTTCCCCTCAAGCGTCAGTTCCAGTCCATTGGCTTTGATGCTGTCCACGTTTTGATACTGGAGTTGATCGTCGGCGCTTCCTACGATCCCGTCCGCTCCGGGAAGGGTGACCTGACTAATCAGTCCCTTGATCTGGTAATGGTACAGCGTGGCCGCCGCGCGCAGGTTGGCAGTGAGCGAATGTTCCAGCACCGCTTCGTAGGTCGTAATGCGTTCAGGAGCAATGATTCGGTTCGACAGGAAGCCTATGGTGCTGTAATACTGCTCAAAGGGATTCGGCGCCCGGAAGGCTCGTCCGTAGAGCAGTTTCGCCGTTGTATTGGTCCAGTTGTAAATCAACCCCACGCGAGGATTGGTGGTCCCCCCGAAAGTCGAGTAGTGATCGTGACGGATCCCGGCGTTCAGGAGCAGACGATCCGTAATGGCCCATTCCTCTTGCCCGAAAACAGCCCAGACCGTCGAAGACCGGCGGTCATCCAGATAGGTGAAGGGAGGGGCATTATCCTTGTTGTTCTGGTCCGCTTGAAATTGGTTGCGGTACTCCGTGCCGAGTATGACTTTGTGCCGATTGAAAAGTCGTTTGACGACCGAGAGTTCCGCCCCTCCTTGCTGCGCTAGTGTATGGTCTTGGTTGAGGGTGGGCGGAGGATAGTCTAAGGGAAAATCTCCTCGATAGTAGTAGCGGTCATAGTACCCGCGAACGTTGAAAGTCAGGTCGTTCGTAAACTCACGCCGATACTTCAGGTCGAGGTAGCCCCGTTGGTCAAGGGTCCCTTCTGCGCCACTATTGAATATCGTGCCAAACGAGGCGGTAGGCACCTTCTTTTTTCTTGAGACATATCCGCCCTGTAAGGTGAAGTCCCCGTATGAAACTTTGCCAAAGAAGTTGTGGAAGTTCTCCGAATCGCTCTTGATCGCATGACCATTATTCGTTACGGGGTCGTTGAACTCTTTATAGAAAAGATCTCGCGGTCCGACGTTGTCGAGATAGGACCCGGACACGAGAAATTCAAGACCATTGTTCAACTTGTTGCCGTAGCTCATTCGACTCTTGTACGAATCGAACGTCCCCGCCTCACCAGAAATTTCCAGCCCCTTAAGATCTTTCCCCCGTTTGGTGATGACATTGATGACCCCGAAGAAAGCATTGGTTCCATAGAGGGATGAACTGGGACCTCGGATGATTTCGACCCGATCGATCAGGTCAACATCAATGGGTCCATCGTTGCCGATGGGGGCTTGGTCATAGACGGCATCGTTGAGGCGATGGTTGTCGATGAGCAACAGGACTCGGCTGTTGTAGTCTCCGGGGCGATTGAATCCGCGTATCCCGACGTAGTCGTAGTTCCGGTCGTTTGCAGTGAAGAATCCGGGAACGCTGTCTAAAATCTGCGTAAAGTTCCGATAGCCGTATTTCTTGATCTGGTCGGCCGTGATGACCGTGATCGACGCAGGCGCTTCCGTCACCTTCTGCTCGTACTTGACGGCGCCATACACGGAGGGAATGTTTTGAAACACGATGTTTTCCTGGCCTCCTCCAGTCGTGGCAGAGGATGCGAGCAGATCTGGCAGATCAGGGAGACCGCTTTGGGCGCCAGCGGTTCCCATGCTAAGGAGGGACCAACAACAGAGAGACGGGACCATGATCAACAGCTTCAGCAGCAGGAGGTGACGGTATGAGCGTGAAATACGAATCATGGAGCATGCCTTACGATGATGCTAAGGAACAATATGGAACTCTTTTGCGTCTTGCCTTGCCGGGTTAATTTGGCGCGCACACGCCATTAGACAAGACCGTGTATTGTTGCAGAGTGTTGTTATCGGATATTTGCGTCTGATACTTTATTGATCACTTGACGAGAACGTGAGCGACCCTCAAAAGGCATGTAAAATGAGTTGAAGGTGGGGTCTGATTTCCCGCTACGCGGCAACTTGAATCTCCCCGCAGC
The DNA here is from genome assembly GCA_038200685.1 of Nitrospirales bacterium. GTDB lineage: Bacteria > Nitrospirota > Nitrospiria > Nitrospirales > Nitrospiraceae > Palsa-1315. The sequence continues at coordinate 1,614 of JBBRRN010000416.1, read as the reverse complement.
AAGCTAGGGGATATTCGACGAAGGAGAATAAAGAAGGCAGACTATGAGAGAATGTGATTCATGCGACTAGAATCTCGACCTTTGAATCCCACGAGCCCGCCCATCTTGCGCAACCCGCCTTTCCTGCTTGTCGCGCACCCCCTCATGAATAATGCGGGTTAGGATGCTTCAACAAACGTAAAGGCTGTCTCGGAGCTTGAGCAGGTATCCCAGCCTATGCGTCTTCCAGTTTCACCGGGAGCAAAACTGAGAATGGCTCTCGGACTCCGCCGGCCTTGCTGACATTCGGCGTCCGTATTATTGTCGGTCTTGGCTCGTTGAAGCTTGAGTCGGCGGCAGGGTGTTACTCAATGTTCCTAATCACATCCCTATCAGTCCTGGAGATTCGTCTGGATAGCTTCATGGTCAACCGCGGTGATGAAGCCCGCGATCTGTTCTTGATCTCGCCCATCGCCTCAACGGCGTTGAGGGTGAGCGCAGCGTCTTTAGGGACAGGTTTTTATTTCAGTGTCTGCACGATGGCCGCATACCATCCAAGGCCGTCATACTCCTGGTAACCTAGAGTCTTTGCAAAGGCGACCAACTCATGATTGGCATTGACATAATGGCCTGTCCGTTGTCCTTTATGTTCCAGCATGAACGGCAAGAGGACTCCGCTATTATCTGACGCCGCAATGACGCGCAGACTGTTATCCAGTAACAAGACGCGGCTGCGTTTCCATGAGTCTTCAGATAATGTCGGCTCTGTCCGAACAATAGTAGTGGCCTGATCTTCCCAATTGAACACCACGCCAAGAACACCGACTATCTTGCCGTCTATTTTCCCTTCTTTACGAACGGCGGCAGCATACACCGCTACCAATTTATCGTCATGGAGCGGCGAGTGTGCGATATCATCAACGACATATTGATCGCCGCTCGTCGTCACCATTGCCTTTTGGAACCAAGGAAATTTTGAAATATCGGCGCCGGTTACCCGCGGGTATTTAGCCGGCTGTGAGCAGGCAATAATTTTCCCATCAATCCCAACCAAGACAAGATTCAGATACACAGAATAAAAACGATTGATCAGACCAAGCCGTTCTACAGCATGGTCGATGGAAGTACGATCCCGAGACTCCAGACAGTGGAAGAGAGCGCCATCTGTCGCCCACCAACGGACATCCGCCGTGCGTTCATACAAGTTGCGCACGATAAACTGCACCAAAGTCTGCGACATTTCCGAGAGACGATCACACTCTTTTTCGGCGAACTGACGCTGCAACTCACACGTTTCCGACCGTATTGCGCCCAAATCTTTAGAGGCGGTGGCGGCTTGCTCGGCGAGATTTTTCACTTCGCTGGCAACCACAGCAAATCCCCTGCCGGCTTCACCCGCTCGAGCCGCTTCAATGGTCGCGTTTAATGCAAGGATATTGACTTGACTCGTTATTCTTTGATTTACAAATATATGGTCTTCGATCCGCGTTTCTATGTTACCGATGATGTCTTCGATACTTAGACTGCTCATACACGCACCTTTCAATCAAAACTCTCTCTAAAATTCTTCAAACTCCTCTTCATTCCCGCGGGAGTCTTTCTTATTGCCGACGCCGACTGATTTTTTGTCTTCCG
>JBBRRN010000415.1:0-3845 GCA_038200685.1 Nitrospirales bacterium | reverse complement strand
GCTGACGGCTCATGTCTACGCGACGGATCTTGTGTGATTTCGTCGTCGTCTCCCTGCCCATGACCACCGCTCGACGGACTTCGATAAACCCGCCATGGAAATCGATGTCCCCCCACTGAAGGCCAATCAATTCTCCCATACGCAGGCCGGTCCGAGCCGCACAGAGAAGGACGGGATACAATGAGGGGTACTCCTCCTTGGCCTTCTTGAGCAACTGTATAACTTCCTCGGAATTCAATGGTTGTAGGTGTTGGCGTCTATCTCCTGAGGCTTTGAGCAACCTGCCTAACCGTGAGGCCGGATTAAATATCACAAGTCCGTCTTCTATGGCGACGTTATAGGCCGCTTTCAGAGGCACGAGGATATTCTTAATCGTGCCTTTCGATTTCTTTTCCTTGTCTAGCCGGGCAATCAATCGTTTGACATCTTCCCGCTTAAGGAGATGCAGTGGTTGACCCCCAAACGCCGGAACTAAGTGTTTATCCACTCCTCGCTTGTAACTCCGAAAGGTGCTCGGCTTACAGTGGACCTTTGCATACGTGTCAAGCCAGTCTTCTAAATACGCTTTGACCGTGCCGGGTTGGTCTGTCGATTTTGCTTGAGACAATACCAACGGCTCCCCGCTGGCCTCTGCCCATTTGATCTTCGCGCCAAGTTTATCGGCGAAGTCCTTTGCAATCTTCTTATCACGAAAACTCTTTGTGACCTCTCGTCCGTGGTAGTAGGCCACGACCCGCCAACCAGGACGATCCTTCAGTTTTGTTATCCATGCTCCCATTTTGCCTCCTTCTATTTAGCTATGTCCGTTGATTCAAGGAACTCAGCACCGTTGACAGATTGTCGGTAAGTGTTTTCTCATACATCCTCCTAGAATAGTGGCAGCATAATTGCTGCGAGTAAATATGCTAGCTCAGGAACGAGGCGTTTCAATATAACTCGTGCTTCATCAGCTACTCGACAAATGACCAAGAGTTTGCCGTGCGATTGCATGCCGACCTTCAGAACAAAGGAGTACGCTGCTGGTTTGCGCCACATGATATTCAGGGTGGGAAACCTACACACGAGCAAATCGACCAGACTATCCAACTTTTTGAGCGCGTCCTACTGATTCTGTCCGACTCTAGTATTGACAGCGGATGGGTAAAAATAGAGATCCACAAAACCAGAAAGCGAGAAATAAAGGAGAAGCGGCGAATGCTCTTCCCCCTGGGGTTGGTGGATTAAGAGGCGTTGATGCGGTGGGAGTGCATTGATGCCGATATCCGCGAGGATTCAGCGCGAGTAATTCGTGAATATTATGTGCCAGATTTCAGTAAATGGAAGAACCACGATTCCTACCAAGTAGAGTTTGAAAAGCTCCTACGAGACCTCAAGCCCGAAGCACATCCTCTATCCGGGCAGTGAAATGCGCTTCGTCTGGTATATACTCCTCAACCTCCTGCTAGGCAATGCCGTATTCGCCGCCGACTTCACCGGCCCAGTCGTCTCCGTCTTCGATGGCGACACGATAAAAGTCTTACACAACCCAACGCCCTGATCGTACGCGCCTAAGAGGAATTGACTGCCCTGAGAAGGGTCAAGCTTTCGGTAAGCGAGCGAAGCAGGCCGCCTCAGCACTCGCCTTTGGAAAGAAAGTCACCGTCCAGACGCACGGTTACGACAAGTACAAGCGTACCCTTGCCGATGTGCTCTTGCCGAATGGAACGAACGTCAATTATGAACTTGTTAAGCAGGGCTGGTGTTGGTGGTACCGGAAATATTCGCCTGTGGATAGGGTGCTGGAAGGGTTAGAGAAGGAAGCAAGGGAGGCAAAGAGAGGTGTGTGGGTTGATCCTGCACCGATTCCGCCGTGGGTCTATCGTAAAGCTCGACGCGGGCAAGCTCTCAACCTCTCAGATGGAGAACCTCGTGGCCTAAGGAAAAGCAGGGGGTCTTATGCAGAATATGGCAATCCATAGTTTGGGTGAGGAAACATATTCAATGGCTCACACAACATCTCTTTTCATTGGAATAAAGATCTCAGCGGATTGAGATGCCGAATCCGCGGAGGACGCCATGGACGAAGTTCGTGCAGGTGGTACGTTTAGCTCTCCGGCGAGGCATTCTCTCCCAACGCTTTTCTCGTAGTTCTCTTCAAGCTGCTTCGAATCTTCATCGGTAAACCTGCTAATGGTGAGATATCCTGCTTATTGAGCCAAACGAATCGACAGCACGTGTGTTTCCCCTTCTACGGCATTTACTTTCGCTTCAATACGATTTCCTGGGCTGATCTGTCCACCCACCTGAGTGTTTAGATCAGTGCGGAGAAGCACTTCCTCACCGTCAGCCTTTTTGATAAGGAGGTTTGCGCCGTTCATGTGCAATATTTCGCCCGTGATGGTGTGGAGACCCTGCTCGGGTTTTTCGCTGCATTTCTCGGGATTGAGCTGACGGCCTGGTATCTGAGCACACGGATCATATGCCTTATACTCATCCGCCTGCGTGCCCGTAGACAAGCTGAGGCACAGCAGGAAACCATACGCGACCGTACCAATGCATTTACTGAGAATAGATACCATGGGGACCTCCCTCGACTAACGAGACTGGAATCTGTCGCGCCGGATAGGATTGTCAGCGACACTTCATTCGCTCATCACCCTGGCCGCAATGAATACGGGAGTCAAGCTGTAAAAAATGCAGATTTGATTAGTTCAGTGATACTGGCATGATGCGCTACGCGGCGAGTAAAGCTTGAGATAGATACACCGCTAATTGCCGAGAATAGATCGCTTTCTGATGGGACAAGGAACCAAGCCTATGCCGACACGCTCGAAGCCTCGGGACCCCCCTTATACCCGGTCAGTGACCCCCTCCCTTTACAAAACAGGCTCACCTTGGCCACTGCGACGGGGGAGCTTGGCGGCACACCAACAACGAAGAGTACTAGTAGGCATTACTTTGCCGTGCGTCATCGACGGTCTAGCACTCATGCTTTAGATAACGCGATGTCCATCGAAGAGCATACGTCGGCTCGTGGTATTCTTGGGCCTGGTAGAACCTGGAAGCATTATTGGCACTACTTCCTGACTGCCCCTTGCGCCTTCGATCACACCCTCTACGTGACACAATCTTGACACTTTTCCCACTGTCGGCTAAGACTTGCGCCCTCGTCAGCACCCTCCGTAAAATGTGCATCCCGGAGAGGAAATTCCACAATGAAACTCTCGCCTGAAGCACGCAAACAAGTCAAAGAGAAGGTACGCCTCGAAGGACGCGTGAGGCTTGTGCGGCCACTCCTTGTCGTGTTCGGGTTGGTATTTGTGGTTTCAGTTTTCGTTGTCCGGCAATCCCCTGAAAAGCAGGCACCGGACGAGAACGACGCGAAGCTGCACTATGACATCTGTAAAGGAAAGTTAAAACAAGCCAAGGAACTCGATGTGCTGTCTGACCTGAATGCCAAGGGATCACGCATCAAGGTAACTGTAGGTCCTGCTTTTTTTACGGTGCCGATTGACACTCAACAAGAGTTTGCAAGGACCGTGAACTGCTTCTTCGTCAAGGGGGCAGGCAGAGGCGTATCGTTTGATCTGATCCACTGGCAGACCGGAAAGAAGGTCGCTAGCTGGAATGGAGACCGTTTGGACGTGGACTGAATCAACTAGCGCTTGCGCCTTGATTCGGTTCCCTTTTACAATACGCCTCCCTGCGAGGGATTCTCATGTTGTTCACTCTTTTTTGGTCGGTGCTAGCCTTCATGTTCTTGAATAGTGTTCCCGCACATGCAGAGTGGCGCCCGATTAGCTATGCCGCGGGCTCTGGGGGTTTTACCATCTACGTTGATCCTGCCACATTGCTCCGTCAAGGAG
>JBBRRN010000414.1:0-3847 GCA_038200685.1 Nitrospirales bacterium | reverse complement strand
TTTACTGCGTTTACTTAGGTTCAATCTTCAGCGCCTTTAAATAATTCGCCGCGATCTTCTGCTTGGTGTTGCTGAAATCTTGCCAGGGGTCTTTTCTCTGTTTCTTGAGGCGCTCTGGCACCGTGTCGATGGTGAAGCTGGATAGCTGTAATTTGTCGGTAAGCTCTTTCCACGTTAAAGGGGTCGAAACCGTGGCCCCTTCACGCGCCCGGGCTGAATAGGGCGCCACAGCCGTAGCGGTCACATCATTCCTGAGATAATCGACGAATATTTTTCCAGTCCGTTTGGCCTTGCTCATATTGGCGATATATTTGGCCGGGCTGTCCGAGGCCATAGATTCCGCAATGGCTCTGGCAAATGACTTAATTGCCGGGAAACTATAGCGAGGAGTCATAGGCACTACCACATGCAGCCCTTTCCCCCCCGTTGTTTTGACGAACGTGCTTAATCCTAACTCCTGCATACGCTGGCGCACTTCTTGAGCACCGTCGATCAGCTGCTTCAACGAGACGGACGGATCAGGATCAAGGTCAAAGATCATGCGATCTGGCTTCTCCAACTTGTCTGCAGCGCATTGCCAGGGGTGCACCTCGATCACACCCCATTGCACCAGTGAGATGAGCCCTTCCACATCATGTATCATCAGGTACTCGCGGGCTTCACCTTTCACGCGAACGCGTACCTCATGGAGATACGGTGATTTGCCTAAGCCGACATGACGCTGGAAAAAGCACGGCTCACTTGTGCCTTCCGGACAGCGCACCATACTCAGCGGCCTATCTACGATATGGGGCATCATTTTGTCGGATACGAATAGGTAATATTCCGCCAATTCCTGCTTAGTGATATGCATACCGGGATAGATGACACGCTGCGGATGACTGATGCTGATGCCGCCGACGACTGCCTTATTTTTATCAGACACCTTTGCCGATGATGCTGTTACCATTGGGGCTGATGCCTTTTCTGCCTTCGCAGGTTTTGCCTTTATCGTTTTGGAACTAGCCGGTTCTTCCTCCAATTCCTTTTCTATTTCAGGCGCAGCGGCTTTGGGTGAAATGGCTCCTTCGAGAAGCCATGTCATCTGTGCGACGAGCCAAGGCCACTACTGGCACCCGTCATCGACATAGTAAACTGCTAATATACCAATCAGGTCCCTGCCTTCCAGATTGACCGAGTTATTTCTCCAACGGACCTATCCTGCCGTTTGAGTCCCACTGCACCCGGCAACCTGGACGCGCATAGTAGCATTGAGGTTATATGGCTCAACATAATGTAGTAGCCTAAGCGCCATAGATTATGGTAACTATGGTAACTTGGAAAAGTATTCACTATATCTTCCCGCCGAGGCTTGAGTTCGTAATGTTGAGATACGGACCGGCATTCATACGTTCCCTTGTTTTAGTATGGCTGGCAACATGGGTCTTGGCCGATCCGTTGTTCCTGCTCCATGAGCTCATGGCCCCGCAGGAATATTCTGCGGCGCACCGCTTTATTCGGAACGGGCCGGTCGAAAAGCATCTCGCACAGCATTATTTTGATGTCCGTATCAGTTCGTCCACAGAAGGCAATCCCAACCGGAGCGAAGACATCCAGTCCGACGAGTCTGGGTCCGGCAGCCGCGTCGACCTGCGCCGGTTTGATCGTACTCGGTCGGTCCCGCTGAGGGTCACCTTCCAGCCCTGGCTCCCCTGTTCCACATCAGACACTCCCCGCGCTCCACCTTCAGCCTCTCTCTGACATCACAAATCAGTTCTCACGTTAACACGAGTGTTGTACTGACCAGTCAGTAGGGTGTTTGCTTTAGGTATAATGGAGGGGTACGTGTTGAACATGAGCATTAAGAAACAGGCGACACGGTCTGCGCTCGAAGCCTTAGATGTGACGGATGTCTTTTGCGATTTTGATGGCACAATCACCCAGGTGGATGCCACGGATGCCGTGCTCGATGCCTTTGCCCTGCCGGCCTGGCAGGAATGGGAGCAACGGTGGGTGAATGGCGAAATCACAAGCCAGGAATGCCTGGCCCGGCAAGTTGAGCTAATCCAGGCTGATCGGGAAACGTTGGCGGCCTTCGCCGCTAATCTGCCAATTGATGAAGGTATTCTCGATCTGGATCAGCGCTGTAAGGATCGCGGGGTGTCGCTGACCATCGTCAGCGATGGCCTCGATTTCATTGTGGAGAAGGTACTGCACCGGCACGGGCTACTGCATTTGCCCGTCTTCTCGAATCATCTCCGGTGGGATACGCAAGGGCGCCTGGCACTGAGTTTCCCGTTTGCGACACAGGAATGTCGCAGTGGAGCTGGCACCTGCAAATGTGTCGTGACGAGCATGATGGCCTCGTCCTCGCGGACAGTTTACATCGGTGACGGTCGGTCGGATCAATGCGTGTCAACTAGAATCGACCGGGTCTTTGCTAAGGGCCATCTTCAGGGGTGGTGCGCAGCGCGGGGGATTGGCTGCGAGCCGTTCGAGGCCTTGCGCGAGGTGACGTTGCGCCTGTTTCCGCAGGAGGTGTTATGAAGCCGCTCCCCATGATTCAGCCGACTGAGGGAGAACTGCGCGAGAAGGAAGCGAAGTATTGCTCATACGGCGACACAGTTCATTACTCGCCGGTCCCTAAGCTTTTTGCCGGCTGCGACGGCAGCTTTCTCTATGATCGTGAGGATCGCCCCTATCTGGATCTCCAGATGTGGTACTCGGCGGTCAATTTCGGTTATCGCAACCAGACCATCATCGACGCGCTGAAGGCCCAGTTAGACCGGCTTCCGCAACTCGCCTGCCAATATCTTCACGAAGAGAAGGTGCTGGTGTCCGAGAAGCTGGCCCTTGAATGCTTGCGGGCATTCGGTCTGGAGGGGCGGATCCAATTCAACGTGGGAGGGGCACAGGCCATCGAGGACTCCATGAAGCTCGTGCGGAATGCCACCGGCAAGAGCCAGTTCATGGCCTTCACGGGCGGGTATCACGGACGCACGCTGGGGGCATCGGAAATCACATCGAGTTATCGCTACCGCCGCCGCTTCGGTCACTTCTCCAATCGCGCGCACTTCGTGCCCTTTCCCTACTGTTACCGCTGTCCCTACGGGAAGACACTGGACTCGTGTGACTACTATTGCGTCAACCAAGTCGAGCGGCTCTTCGAGACTGAGTACAACTCCTTCTGGGATACTAAGGCCAACGAGGCGGAGTTTGTCGCCTTCTATATAGAGCCGGTCCAAGCCACAGGGGGATACATCATCCCACCGCCTGAATACTTCTCACGACTGCAAAAGATTCTGAAGGAACGCAAGATCCTCCTGGTAGACGATGAGATCCAGATGGGATTTTTCAGGACCGGCAAATTCTGGGCGCTCGAACATTTCGGGGTCCAGCCCGATATCGTAGTCTTCGGCAAGGCCATGACGAACGGCTTGAATCCCATCTCGGGAGTCTGGGCAAAAGAGGCGCTCATTTCACCGGAGAAGTTTCCGCCTGGGTCCACACACTCAACCTTTTCGTCAAATCCACTCGGGACCGCGGCCACACTCGCGACCCTCTTGTGGATTGAGCAGCAACATTATGAGAAGAAAGTGATGGAATCCGGTGCATACTTTCTGAGACAGATTGAAATACTCAAAACCCGGCATAAGACGATCGGTGATGTATCTGGACTGGGGTTAGCCCTTCGCATTGAGGTAACCAGGTCGGACCGCTTCACCCCAGACAGAGCCCTCGCAGACAAAATCTTTGAAGCAGGACTGGCTGGCGGCATTCCCTCGTCTCGTGGTCCGATGGGCCTGGTATTGGACATCGGAGGACATTATAAGAATGTATTCACGCTGGCGCCGGCATTGGACATTAC
>JBBRRN010000413.1:0-3847 GCA_038200685.1 Nitrospirales bacterium | reverse complement strand
GAATCGTGGCGGCGCTTCCGGCAGAGACCGATCTCATCATCATGTCCCCGACGGGGATGGGGCCCAACAACAGCCGATCACATCTGTTACCAGCCATGCTCGATGCGGTGCTGACGGATCGGGCTCCTGGAAAACCCAGGTCTCATGCGGCTCCGGGGAGTTCGTTATGGCGAATTCGTTCGGCGGTGCCCCCAAGTGTCAGATCGTGGATTGCGCAGATGATTCCGGACCGCCTGGCCCTGGAGTTGGCGGCGCGGCTCGAATTGCGAGGTGTGCAGTGGGATCGTACCAAGGCCTTCACGATGCCCAATGACGATGCCGGCTACCTACGGCTCAATCTACGTGGTCGCGAGCGAAATGGGATCGTCGAGCCGAAGGAGGTCGAACCTCTGTTGGAAAAAATCACGAACGGTCTTCTGACGTTTCAGAATAACAACGGCTCTCAGGTAATCCGCAAGATTTGGCGGCTGTCAGAATTGGGATATCCAGGGTCCTGCCACGATCAACTTCCCGATCTCGTGGTTCAGTGGAATGAGCGAGTCGTCATGCCATTGATGGGGATCAAGTCGATGCAGTTTGGAGAGATCCCGTCCCCCGGATGGGGAACGGGACGCACAGGTTGTCATACCGGCGAAGCCTGGGCCCTCATTGTCCCTAGACGTTCCCAGCTTAAAACCTCCGTTACGGTTCCTCATATCATCGACATCGCATCAACAATCTGCACGGTCTTGGGAGTGGACCCTGCAGGCTTGCAGGGCCAGTCGTTGTTGGAACCACGGCAGTGTCAGGTCGGAGGGTTATGATCACGATGCATGAAGGGCGACGATAATGGAGCTGCCTGTCATTGCGCGCTCGCACTTCACTCGTGGATTTGTAGTCGCCGGGTTGGCCTTGTTTGGCATCCTCGTGTGGAAGATCGGCCCGGCCTTGATCGGCAGCATGCTCTGGGGGATAGGGTGGGCGCTTCCGCTGGTCGTGATGCCCCATATCATCGTGACTCTTTTTGAAGTCTCAGGATGGTGGTATGCATTTCCTAACCGGAAGCCTCCGATTACCTATCGCAAGGTGCTGGAGTTCACGGTGGCGGCAAAAGCCATTCAACTGATCACACCATCGATCGCACAGGTCGGCGAACTGCTAAAAATTCATCTGCTCAGGTCGGCGGGCGTGAGCGCAGACATCGGCACAGCGTCCGTGGTTGCCGCCAAGACGACCATGATGATCACCGAATTGCTGTTTTTTGCGCTGGGATTGGCGGTTGCTCCGAGCCTGCTCGTGGGGGAGAAGTCCTGGGCCTTGTCAGTCGGGATCGGATTGTTTCTGATGGCCGTGCCGGTTGTCGGCTTGGTGTTGTGGCAACGTGTCGGCCTCTTTGCCCCGGCAATTTGGCTGAGTCGACGCCTAAAGGTCTTGACGGCTTTTTTCGATCGGCATGAAGGCGTACTGGTCTCTACCGACAATATGCTGAAGCAATATCTCGGTGACGGACGGCGATTTTTCTTGTCATGCACCTGGAATTTCATGGGATGGCTCGCGGGTGCCATCGAAGCGTGGTTGCTTCTGAGCCTTCTTGGACTCTCCCATAACATAGTGACGGCACTGATCGTTCAGGTCTGGCTTGCCATGGTCATCCGCGGGACAGCATTCGTTCCGGGCAATCTCGGCACACAAGAAGTGGGAGTGGTCATGATCTTTTCTGCTCTTGGGTTTGCACCGGAGAGCGCCATCGCTTTTGCTCTGCTCCGCCGAGTTCGGCAGCTTGCCTGGATTGCCGGTGGTCTCAGCATATTGACCCACATTTCCCATACCTCGACGACGGAGACTCTCCAGGTAAGAGAATAAACGGATTTGTGATGCAAGGTGCTTCCATGACCGACGACCCCCCTATCAATCCTCAGGCACTCAGTAAAACGGTCAGGGGGAATCTTAGGGACGGGATCATCGCAGGGATGTTCGATGCAGATTTGGCATGTGTGCCTCGGAACATCAGTTTTCGACCTGGCCAGAAACTCCCACGATTGATGAATCAGATATTGGGTGGGTCAAAAGCTATCCTATCTGACCCCTCCTGGTTCGATGGTACGGCAGGTTCTGCACAATGTTCACTTGGCGTATGCCGATGAAATTGCGCCGGTCAGTTTGCTCTTGCGTGGAAAGTCCTGCGTTCCACGCCACATCAGAAAATGTGAATGGCATATCACAGCTACGAGATTTTCCACGTTACATGTTAAGGCATAGAGGAAACAGGTTGGTTTTCCTGCCCGAGACGGAGTGATGGAATCCGGCCAGATGCCTCTTCACATGCGCCGACAGCCAGAGGCCCAGGAGTGTGCCCACAACAACATCTTCACAGGCCGCTCCGTGACGGGCATTCGACTATAGACTCCCGCCTGCTAGAAAGACAGCACTTCCCTGGCAAGAGGAAACGGGGGAAACGGGTTCACCCTCAGATCGGCAACCTCCCAACGAACAGCGACAACGTGCTATCTCTGGATCTGGGTGTTTCGCGCCCTTGCCTCGCGCCACGCGCCTTCGATATACTCCGTGGCATGAGCATACGAAACGCTGGCGGGGACTGGGAGCCAATGCTGTTGGGGATTGAAGCCCGGCACTGCAAGGTCTGTAAGGAAGAGCTCTATCGCAACAAAACGTTTTTCAGCGGCGGCTGGTCTCGCTGCGCCCTGTGCGAGGACTTTGTCCATTACAGCTGCCTGGCCAGCGGGAAAGTCTCGTTTTTGAAAGCCCGCCCCCGTGTGTGCAAGGTCTGCCGTACGGCTCAAGAGAGCACTCCGTCCTCTCCGCCGAAGACAGCGATTCCGGTGGCCGTCGGATCGTGACTCCCCACACACAATCAAGCCCCGTGGAGGCCCATCGGGGCTGGCGTCATGCCTTTTTTTCAGAATCAGTCCGGTTCGTACTCGCACCGCTGATTCTCCTCTTCAGTGGATTTTTCACGGCGAAGTTTATCCTGAGCGGCGCCTACACATGGCCACGGACAAGTCAAACGTTTGCGCTCATGCTTATTGTCTTAATCCTCTCCCGTGAATTCGTCTACAAGGAGCAACGGTCACGCCACGCGACGCCGGGCCATGCATGGGCCGCGTTGGCCTATTCCTGCCTGCTCCCCTACATAATCGGCGTGGTAGTAGTAGTGACGCTTTGGGCGCGATAGCCCGGTTTGTATCTTTGGCGTGAGGATGGTCGATGGCAGAGATTATCCGCAGTGGAGCGTTTCTCCAACAATGTTGGTCGGTGCATCCGCTCTGTTTAATGGTTAAGCGTATCGAGCCAGAGCGCATAGTCGTGTTGACGTGCAGTTCCTGCCGCATGGTGCATCGGGTGACTACCGGCGCGATCACCAGACACATATCGACAGGGGGCTCTTCCTTGCCTGCACCGGAGATTGTGCAGCCGGACGGGCTCGTGGCGCTCCAAAACTGTTTGAGTGCCCATGCTCCCGCCCTATCGGTTCGAGAGATGGATGTGTTTCAGGACGCGGTGTGGCTCCGCTGTGCAGAATGCCGGTCACAGTTCGACCTGACGGTCTCCCAGTTCGAAACGCATCAGAAGTAGTCGGCGCCGTTTGGGTAGCTCTTTTCTAGCAAGTTGCGGAAACATTCAGTTTATCCTCAAATCCTACTGTGATCGCAGGAATGGTGCTGGCGCAAGAACGCATCGCAGGATGCTCAAAATGCCGTCCAGCAAGGCCGCAGCGAGCGAAGAGGCGAGGCGTACGCTTCGGTACGTTGAGCTTCTGAGCGATGCGAGCACGCCGCTGGTGGACTTTTTCAGCATCCTGATAGCCAATCGATGACCATGCCATCACAGTTTACACAAGAAGAAGCGG
>JBBRRN010000412.1:0-3847 GCA_038200685.1 Nitrospirales bacterium | reverse complement strand
ACGGCGTACTGCCCATCGAACTCGGCACCCACTTTGACCTCGCGGGGCTCAAAGTAACCCCCAGGCAAGGGCATATACACCACTTGGCGCGTGCCAGAGTTGAGCACCGATTCACTTGGAATCAGCGTCTGCATCCCGTAATCGATCTTCAACTCTACGTCAGCGTACATATTGGGTTTCAGCTGAAAGCCCGGGTTCGCAAACACCAGCCGCACTTTGATCGTCCGGGTAGCTGGATCCAGCGTGGGGTAAATGTAGTCCACTCGCCCGTGAAATGCTTTGCCCGGAAGGAAGCTCAACTGCATGCTGCCGGCCTGTCCCACATGCACGAACGGTGCTTCGTACTCATAGATATCCACCAATACCCAGATCGTCGAAAGGTCAGCGATGTCGTACAGTTCTGTTTCCGGCGCGACGTAGGATTGCTCGTAGGCGTTGCGGGTCATGACGAATCCAGTCGTGGGAGAATAAAGCGTCATGTTCTGCTCGACCTTTCCTGTATCTTCGAGCGCTTGTATTTGCGCGTCGCTGACATCCCACAGTCGCAGTCTTTCTCGCGTGGCGCGAAGAAGAGAAGCCGCACCCGAGACAGCGTCGTTATTAGGGGCTTTCGATAGATACTCCTGGCCCTTCAGGGCAATCAAATACTCCTGTTCGGTGGATACGAGATCCGGACTGTAGAGGGTGAAGAGCGGCTGGCCTTTCTTGACCAGTTTTCCAACATAGTCGAGGTAAACTTTCTGGATCCAGCCTGGTGTTTTTACGTGTACGCGCGAAATCTTTTCGTCGTCCATCTGTACAGCCCCAACCGTTCGAACGGTGCGTTCCATGCGTTCGCGGCGGACTTCCGTGTAGCGCACACCGATTAATTGCTGTCTTTCCGAAGTCAGCAAAACCGCTCCCGGCGCCATCTTCTGCGGCGACGAATCCTGGCCTGGCTGCGCCGAACTTGCGGAAGCGCTCATTCCATTCATGTCAGCCATCGGCGCGGAGCCGTCTGACCCTGACCGTGCAGATGGCGGCGGGCTGCTTGTACGTGAATGAGCCAGACGGTCTCGTATATCGCGGCGGTAGACAATAACGCCTCCCGTAAGACCTCCAAGCGCAAACAATGCGACCCCAAAGAGGATGACGCTTTTGCTAATCGACGTGCCCATGGTGATTCCTTTCATTTCGTCAGTTCCACTCCGACGAGCGGCTCAAGCCGGGCCAAGGCGATCTGAAAATTGGATAGCTCCTGGTAGTAGTTCGCTTCGTAATTGAGGACGTCCATGAAGTTGGTCAGCATGGATAGAAAATCCAGTTTGCCAACTTCGTAGGCCGACATGGAGGACTCCAGTGCCAGAGAGGACTGGGGCACGATGGCCTTGCTGTAAAGGTTTGATAACTCCCACGAGGCGCTAGCAGCCAAGTACTGTTCTTTGATCTCAAAATTTACTGTCGTCAAGCGGCTATCGAAGTCGCGACGGCGGCTGATTAATTCATGGCTGGCTTCGATCACGCCCTGACGCTGCTTGGTCTTAAAGAACACTGGGATGTTGATCCCCACCATCACTCCATGCATGTCCGGGAGCAGTGGGCGCTGCCAGTACGTGTAGGCCACGGTGAAATCGGGATCGTAAGCCCTCTGGGCAAGTTTTATTGAGTAGTTGTTGCTCTCAATTATTCTTCGGTCTCGTTCTAGGCCGGGGTCGTTCTGCAGCGCCATCGTGTAGAGGTCCTGAAGGGTGGAGTGGAATTCTGCTGGTGTAAAGACAGCGGGCGGAGGCAGCGGCGATTCAGGGTCCCGGTCAAGGAGTGTATTGAGTCGGACGCGCGATGTCTCCTCGTGCTGGCGAAGGACGATCAGATTTTGATCAATCCGCGACACCTCCACCTGCGCCCTCAGTACATCCTGTTGAATGCCCTTGCCAACCCTGTATTGCGCTTCGGCGATTTTCTCCAGCTTTTCCAATAGATCTTTGTCCTTCTCCGTGATTTCGATCGCCTTTGTGTAGTAGAAGTAGTTGTAATAGGCTTCCTTAACGTCCATAACCACTTGGCGTCTCGTCTGTTCGTAATCCCACCACATGGCCTCGGAATCGCGGTCCGCTATCTGCCCGCGCAATTTCAGCTTGCCGGGGTACGGAAAATCTTCCGCAACGGTCAAACCCCGATAGCTCGACGGGTCACCTTGCTGGACGCTGAACGGTGCGATGTTGCCCATCCAGCCGACCGAGACGGTGGGGTCGGGCAGAGAACGTGCTTGCGGTACCCGAGCCCGTTGCGCTTCAAATCGCTCTGCCGCGCTCCTGACTGCTGGGTTGTGAACAAGGGCAAGCTGGAGCAATGACTCCAGGCTAACTTGAGCTCCCTCCAACCGAGGCTCTTCCTTTGATTGCAAAGCGTTCGAGGGTGCGGAGGCGGCAGTCTCCATCGGAGAATCGGCGCGCTGCATCGGAACCTGAGCCCACACACTAGCAGGTAAAAGCAGGAAGAATGCAATGGGGATCGTAGTCAAATCAATCGAAAGCCTATTCATCACCAATTCTCCGTTCTTTTTATCTCCGGGCCGTCACCGGTGCGCCCCTCTGTGCCGTGCGAATAAATTTCGTCGGTCAACCGGTTAAGAAGCGCGCGTGAGAGGGGTTCTTTAAGGTCGAACGTGTAGGTATCGCGGTAGCCGAACACAAACAGGCTGTATGGAGCGGGATTGGAGATCGTCTGAAGATCGGCCCAACGCCAACTTCGGCTGTCACCCGAGGAGCTTGTGACGTATTCCATCCCGCTGTCTCCGAATCGGAGAATCCCATTCGTGCCGCCGGTGCGCGTCCTGTGGTGCGCAGGTATATTTTCCACGTTTGGCAAGGCGGGCTCGAGAACGGCGTTCTGTGATGGCCTTCCCACACCGCGAGCCAATTCAGTAGCAACCGTAGACGGGACGTCCTGACTCAATTCAAATCGATATCGCTGCATCCCGGGTACGTGATGCGTACGATTCTTGTAGGTTTCGATGATCAACCTGTGAGGCGAAAGCTTGAATGTCTGAATGTCCAAAAAAGGCCAGCTGAAAGTGGTGCCCTTGTCAGGCCGAAACTGAACTCCATCATCGTCGATCACAATCTCGCCGGTTTCCTTGCCGATCGCTTTGTGCAGCGTGGCAGGCGAATGCCAAGGAAACGAACCCTTCGGAACGCCGCTTTCCTGTGCGCCCGTTACCGGTGCGGCAAATACCGCCAACAAAAAGGCTGCAATGAATCCAGCTCTTAATCTCATCCCGGCTATCTGTCGAGGCTTCAATAGAATCCCCTTTCACTTCAGTTGAGTCAGAACCCAAAGAGGAACGCAGGTCCACGCGCGCGGGGATTTAGGAGGGATTCTTAGACCAGAAAAGTACAAAAAAGAGATTGATTCGTGGGAGGAGAGGGTGCCTGCCATTGAAAGACAGGTGTTGATTTCTTGGCGATCAAGAAAGCGCCGGGCCCAACAACAGACGCGCCAAGGCGCGCGACGAGGGTACCAGTGTCTTCTGACTTGTACTGCGACTCTGGCATCAGAGACTCGCTGATGACAGCGCCGCAGATCACATTTCGTAGGCAACAATAAGAGAGCTGGGAGACATCATCTGGGATGCCGACCTGCATATCCATCCCATCGCAGGATGCCTTGGTTTTGGCGGTTTTACATTCCGCAATCTGTGACGAGGACATCTCGCATAACAATGCTGGCGTTGGGGCCAGCACTGCCATGCTCATAAGGATCGCGAAAGTGATTGCGCGGCGCACGATTATCTTGTCTCCTACGCTAACGTATTGGCCTGAAAAACGTCATTTCTGTTCGCCTGACTTCGCCATGTCCTCGTGCATTT
>JBBRRN010000411.1:0-3847 GCA_038200685.1 Nitrospirales bacterium | reverse complement strand
GTAGACACGCAGACACCATATGCAATCATCCGTAACGACCAGCCCATGCCATCCCCCCACAAGCTGCCGCGAAGCCTATCCAGGCATCCTTGAACTTCTCCTCAAACGGGAGCACACTTCAATAGTTCTGACGATCTCTCAGGAGAAATTCTCAATGATACGAATGGTCCTTTCTGTAGGTATTGGGCTCCTGCTGACTGTTGGCACGGTGTGGGCGGGGCCACTCGAAGATGCTACTGCTGCAAATAAACGCGGTGACTACGCGACTGCGTTGAAAACATTTCAATCGCTTGCAGCCCAAGGGAATGCGGAGGCGCAGAACAATCTCGGAGAACTGCAAGCCAGAGGACAGGGCGCGCCGAAGGATTATTCGCAAGCGCGTCAGTGGTACGAGAAAGCCGCGGCGCAAGGTCACGCGCTTGCGCAGAACAACCTCGCGGAACTGCATTACGCAGGTCTGGGCGTACCGCAAGACTATGTGCGGGCGTATATGTGGGTGAGCCTCGCCGCAGTACACATGAAGGGTGACGAGCAGAAGCAAGCGGCGGAAAATCGAGACGATGTCGCTCGGCACATGACTCCCGAGCAGATTGCAGAAGCCAAGCGGCTCACGCAACAGTGCCTGGCACAGAAGTTCAAAGGCTGCTGAGCAGGATATCGTTCTTTCTTTACCGCACCCTCGAGCCTCACGCTTAGTAAATCCGCCAGCACTTCTAACAATCGCATGTAGCGACCAGCCCTTGTCCCCCGTGGGTTAGCTTTAACTTGTTTCTCGGGTTGAAAGAGATTCAAAGTCGGCTTTCTCTAAGAATTCCATCCGAAATGTCTCATCCAGTACTGCCTTTTCCAGGTCCTTCCTAACCTTGTCCAACCCGTCCTCTCCTCTAAGATATAAGGCGAGGAATTTCAAGACGGACCTTCTGACTATCGACAAAAGAGTTTTCAATTCTTCATCCGTAATAAAATCTTGTGGCGATTGTGCAGAAGCGTCGAATTGACCATGAAACAGCTTGCCTCGTCGCTTGAACATTGTCCTCAAGAAATCGAATGTAGCCTCCCGTGACTCTGCGGAGTTTTCGATTAAGAGCGCACAGTTCTGCGAAATCCTGAAAGTGTGTTCGCTTACGTCAGAAGGTGTATAGAGAGCTTCCAAGGCAATCATTAGATTGGCGAATTGTTCTATCCTGCTAACTTTCTTGTGACATTCCTCAAAGAAATTTCCTGCAATGCGAATTGCTTTCCTGAGGGATGAGCCATGTGGCTTTATTCTGTCGGCATATTTTTGATAACAAAGCCAATTGGACTCGATTGTCTCTGAGTCTGAACGGAACACGTGATACCACAATGTCTCTGGTAGCTCATCTTGTCGTGGCGCCCCCCAATAATATAGACCGCCTCGATGAATCTGGTTGACCCAGGGAGGATTGAAGTAAGGAACTGCATAATCGATGTCTACCACGGCATCTTTTGAATACTGGAGGACCTGACGATAAGGAGCACTGTTGTTCCATCGACGACTTAACCATTCATTGATTGATTCGCGATTGAACCCCTCAGAGTCTCGTACGGTGAGAAAAAATCTACCTGTCCTTGGTGGACTTAAAAAGCTTGAGTGTGAATTTTCGCCAAGAAGTTGAGCAGTGAACCTGTGTTCAGGTTCTTCGATTTTCCAGCCTGGATAGGGTGCGAGAGGCAGGTCCTCTGGACGAGCCCAAAAGTTGTACAGATGAAAATATGCCGTTTTCGTGAATGCTCCATGTCCATCGAGCGACTGCTCAAGTTGTTCGATGCCTAGTTCATACGGAGTTGGTCCGAAACCCAGAGAAGGAATTGAGCCTATATAAGTTGAAGCAGGTAGGCGTGTAAAAAACAATAGATCAAGCGCGTGAGCCAAATGTTCAATATCTCCACAACACTGTGCGAGAAATGCGTCCTCAGCAAGAATCGTCGTTAATTTCGCATTAGCTGTCTCAATCGTGAAGCCTCGCTCAATGACGCTTGTATTTTCTCTGGTTCATCACGCATTGATAAAAAAGCTCGAAGTGGCGTTACATATTTAGGAGCGAAGTCTCCCAGCCCCGCCACGGCATCCTGCAGGAACTGAATAAGTGATTTGCTCAGAGGCATAGGGTTAGAGCATATGCCGATGTGCTTAACAAATCGAGGTGCCTTGGGTCATGCCCCGTTCAATTCGGCAATTCATGAGTATCGGAAACATTTTTCAGCACGGAGGAGTTATGGATTCCGTCTATGTAACAACGAGGGGTCGGATTGTCATTCCAGCTCGGCTTCGTCGAAAACTTGGCATCAAGCCAGGCACCAAGGTGTGTTTCATCGAGCACGGGAGTGAAATCCTTTTTCGGCCCATTACAAAGCAGTATATCCGCAGCATATGCGGCATGCTCAAGGACACAACATCAGCGACTGCAGAATTGCTGATCGAACGTAAGAAGGATCGAGAACGAGAGCAGGCCAAGGGAAAAATACTCGAGACACCTTTCGCTTGATAGGGAGTGGCCGAGGATGCCCTTTACTGCGCGCATCGAGGGACCACGTCCCTATAATGTTCCCTCCAAGCTTGCTTGTTATATCTTTAAGGGGTGGGGGCTGATTGAGCTTCCACTGCGCGCGTCCAACGAGGGCCTTCTGAGGCCGCGCGTTGCGCGAGCACAGAAGATCATCAGCCCCCACCCCTATCCCTTTCCCATCTTCGCCACCTCCGCAAAATAGTGCGCAAACGCCTTCATCCCACCTGAGGCCTGGCCCCAGTCGAAATATTCATTCGGCGCATGGTAGCCGTGCTCGGGAAGACTCAGCCCCATAAACAGGATCGGCACCTTCCAAGCTTTCTGCATGGTGACCACTGCACCGATTGATCCGCCTTCCCGGATGAACGCTGGTTCTTTCCCGAATCCGGCTTTCGCCGCCCGCTTCACCGCTTCGACATAGGGCCCCTCAAACAATCCTTTGAACGGCTGAAGCATCCCTTCCCGCTCGATTTTCACATTCGGGTTGATCTTGGCCACATGGCGCTTGAGCAATGCAAAAGCCTTTTCTGGAGTTTGATTCGGCACCAACCGCATACTCACTTTGAGTTCGCCATGGCCCGGCACGACCGTCTTCACCCCTGGCCCGTGATAGCCGCCGGTCAGGCCATGCACCTCAAATGTCGGCGCGGCCCAAATCCGGCGCATAATCTCAGCGGGATCGTTCGTGCGGAGCGTCTGAAACCCATAGGCCTGCTTGAAACTCTTGACCTGAAAGCCTGACGCAAGGAAGCTCTTGATCTCTGCTTTCGTCGGCTCAACCACATCCTGGTAGAAGCCTGGAATCTTTACTTTGCCAGTCTTGGCATCGACGCAGGCGTGCGCCACTTCCATCAGTTCCGCGAGCGGATTCCGCGCGGCGCCGCCCGTCACACCGGAATGGGCATCCTTCGTTCCCGTGCGTAGCATGAGTCGTGCGCCGAGCAAACCGCGCAGACCATAGGGCATGGCGGGCTTTCCTTTCGCGAGCCAGATCGTATCCGACACCACAACTGAGTCCGGTCGAGGAATAGCTGTTCGGTTCTTCAATCCTGCCGCAAAGTTTGGACTACCGATTTCTTCTTCCAATTCCCAGAGAAATCGAACATTGATCGGCACTCCTTGCTCGATGGCATACCGTGCGCCGAACAGGGCCGAGAGAGCAGGGCCCTTGTCATCGGTCGCGCCACGGCCTTTGTACAACCCGTTCTCGTTCTTGAATGCAAAGGGCGCCTGCTTCCATTCCGGCTCCTGCGCCGGTTGCACATCCATATGATTGTAGATGGTGACCGTCGGATGTTGGACTCCGGTCATCCATCCGC
>JBBRRN010000410.1:0-3854 GCA_038200685.1 Nitrospirales bacterium | reverse complement strand
GACTTGGGTCTCGAAGTAATAGCCCTCAGGAAAAAGTGGACGGAGCCCCCGATCGATCTGCCGGCTGGTCAGCACAGCTTTTTCCGATGGACGCGCTTCCCGCTTGAAATACCCGCCGGGAATCTTCCCGGCTGCGAAGGATTTTTCCTGATAATCGACCGTGAGAGGAAGAAAATCGATGCCGGGTTTGGCGACCTGTGAGGCTACGGCCGTCGCCAGCACGACGGTGTCGCCATACGAAGCCCAAATCGAACCGTCTGCTTGTCGTGCCACACGACCGGTCTCGAGCCGCAGAATGCGCCCGGCAACCTCTATTTCAACTGTGTGTACCATCTGGGTCTCCTCTGGTTAGGCCCCACAGATGCCCACAGAGATGTGCTCGGGTCGGGGTGCAAGTCTTCAGGGAAAAGTAAGCCGGCAAAAGTGAAGAGGTCTCTACTTTTGAGTTGTTACTTTGGACTTGTGCGCACGAACGTATCTCAGTGTTCACCTGTGCGACTGACTACTGCCTGCTGTTGCGCCCCTGGCTCGACAGCGAGACGGAGCGCTACTTTCTGATACCCAATCGTTCGATCACCGCACGATAGCGCGCATCGCTAATACCACGAAGATAGTCGAGCAACCGCCGGCGGCGCCCGACCAGGAGAAGCAAGCCACGCCGCGAGTGATGATCCTTCTTGTGGAGCTTGAAATGTTCCGTCAAATACGTGATCCGGTTGGTCAATACTGCAATCTGAACTTCCGGCGAGCCGGAATCCGTCTCATGCTGCCGATATTGCTTGATCAACTCAGTCTTTGCTTCTTTAAGTAATGCCATGGGTATCTTCCTTCCTGCTCCTTTCCTTCATCCGCAACGACGTTTCATATGTCCTGATCGATCAACACCTTCTCAGTCTTAAGTGCTCCACTCGAAGCATCCTGATACTTTCCAATCGCCACCAGGCGGCCACCTGTATCATGAACACGGATCGGAGCCTGTGCCACGCGCGCAACGTCAGCACCCCCTTCCCAACGAAGAATCTTGGCCGCAGGCACCGGAGCCCCGTGTCGGACACGGTCGACGGTCTGTTCATCGATCACCGCAATTTCCAGATGGTCCAATGCACAATCCAGCGACAACAGATCGTCCCCTAACTGGCCGAGAGCATGACGGGCGACTATCTCATTAACCGTCAGCGCGTGACCGATCGTCATGGGACCCACTCGCCGTCGCTCCAATGCTAACATGTGGCCACCGACGCCCAACGCTTCGCCGATGTCGGCGCAGAGCGTCCGCACATAGGTCCCCTTAGAACAGACGATGCGCAACGCCACATCTCGCGTCTCAATCCCTTCCACCTCAAGGGTATGGATGACGATCTTTCGGGCGTCTCGCGCAATCGTTTTACCCGCTCGAGCGGACCTATACAAAGGAACCCCCTTAATTTTCACCGCCGAGTACATCGGAGGAACTTGCTCGATCGGTCCGCGAAATCGACCAACCACCTCGTGGATCGCCTCAGGCGTCACAGAGTCCGTCGCGCATCGTGCCAAAACCGTTCCCGTTGCGTCCTGCGTATCGGTCGTTTCGCCGAGACGCAGGATGGCACGATATTCTTTATCCCACTCGACAAGGTATTCAGCGATGCGGGTTCCCCGTCCAATCAGCACAGGCAAGACGCCCGTTGCCGCAGGGTCGAGGGTCCCAGCGTGACCGACTTTCACTTCACCGAGAAGATGCCGGACTTTCGCCACGACATCGTGAGATGTCCAGCCGGCCTCCTTCTTGATGATCAACACACCATCGACAACAGCGCAGCTCTGTGCAAGACCCATCGTCACATCCCCAACACTACGAACACGTCTTTTCTTCAGGAAAATTGCCTTCGGTCTTTGTCTTCACATGGAGTTCATCCAATAGCTTTAAAACCCGATCGCCTCTCGGCCCACTGACATCCTTGGCAAAGACAATCTCCGGCAGATACCGGAGCGAGAGCCGACGACCCAGCTCACCACGCACAAACCCGCTAGCTTGAACCAACCCGACGAAGACGTTCCGCTCTTCTTCTTCCGTACCCATCGTCGTCACAAATACTCGCGCAATCCGAAGATCGCTGGTCAACTTCACGTCGGTCACAGTCACGGACTGCACGCGCGGATCTTTGATCTTCCGCATGAGGATGTCCGCCACTTCCATACGGATTTGATCGGCCACACGATCGGCTCGATGATATCCTGTTTTGGCCACCGCGTGCTCCACCTAGCAGGATAGTGAAAAAGGCGACCATCTCACCCGTCAGACTTCGGCACGCGAAGACACGCCTTAACTCAAGCATCCTTCTCGTTTCGCTCAGAGGTTCACCGTACCGAAGCGTACACCTCGCCTCTTCGCTTGCTGCGGCCTTGCGGGATAACCATGAGCATACTCCTGGGCATGCCGTCGTCACAACAATTCCACTCGAGACTGGACGATTTCTACCGTGGGGACATTCCGAATCAGGTTCAGTGCCCGGTCGCAAACCTGGTTGACATACCGTCCTTCGTTAG
This sequence comes from Nitrospirales bacterium, assembly GCA_038200685.1. Classification (GTDB taxonomy): domain Bacteria; phylum Nitrospirota; class Nitrospiria; order Nitrospirales; family Nitrospiraceae; genus Palsa-1315. The sequence goes on along the minus strand of JBBRRN010000410.1, from coordinate 1,328 downwards.
CCACGCACGCAAACCCCAATACGGCCTTCTGCCACAAATCCTGCCCATCCACCTCGGCAACGGAGAGATTGAACTGCGCCCGCAATCGATCCTTGAGACTCAACAGTACCTGCCGCTTATCTTTTAGCGACTGACTCCCTGGAATGAATAGCTCAACCGTACAGAGACCAACGATGATACCCACAGCATGGGCTCACGCCTCAGAGTTTTGCAGCAATCTTGTCAATCGCGTAGGCCTCGACAATGTCTCCAGCCTTGATATCGTTGAAATTCTCGACGCTGATTCCGCATTCATAGCCCTGTTGCACTTCACGGACGTCGTCCTTGAAACGACGTAGTGACCCCAGTTTCCCTTCATAGACCACCACATTGTCACGAATCACCCGCACCCCGACCGCCGCACGGGTGATCGTACCGTCCACTACATACGACCCCGCAATGACGCCAGCCTTGGAGACCGTAAAGACTTGTCGGACTTCGGCCCGCCCCAAGGTCCGTTCTTTCAGCGTCGGTTCAAGCAGCCCTTCCATCGCCGCTTTAATCTCGGCTAACGCATCATAAATAATAGTGTACAGACGGATGTCGACGCCTTGCTGTTCCGCCAAGGTTCCAGCCTTCGGCTCCGGCCTGACATTGAACCCAACAACAATGGCGTTCGATGCGGCAGCCAATAACACGTCGGATTCCGTGACCCCGCCGACGCCACTGTGAATGACGCGCAGCTTGACCGCGGCGGTCGCAAGTTTTTCGACGCCGGCCGTCAGCGCTTCTGCTGATCCCTGGACGTCAGACTTAATGACGAGTGCCAGCTCTTTGACCGACCCTTCCTTGATCTTGGCAAACAAATCGTCCAACGTGACCTTGGCCGATCCGGACAAATCAGCTGTTCGCTGCTTACGGGCTCGATCTTCTGCAATCTCTCGAGCGACTCGCTCATCTTTGACGACCTGAAATACATCACCGGCAGACGGCACGCCTGGGAGCCCAGCGACTTCTACCGGAATAGAAGGACCGGCCTCTTGGACCTTGGATCCCGTATGCGTAATCAACGCGCGAACTTTCCCGCTAAAAATTCCGACGACAAACACGTCGCCAACGCGAAGCGTTCCGCTCTGAACCAGCACCGTCGCCACCGGGCCACGTCCTCGTTCCAGCTTGGCTTCTACCACAGCGCCCTTCGCTAATCGGTGTGGATCAGCCTTGAGCTCAAGCACTTCGGATTGTAGGAGAATCATTTCCAGCAAGTTGTCCAGGCCAATCTTCTCTTTAGCCGAGACCTCCACCATGATCGTGTCACCACCCCAGGACTCGGATATGAGGCCATGTTC
>JBBRRN010000409.1:0-3866 GCA_038200685.1 Nitrospirales bacterium | reverse complement strand
TGCAGAAAAAGAAAAATTGGATGGGACTCGGAAGAAAATCTAAGGCGGACAAATTGGAGGCACTCAGGCAACTATGACATCATTTTGGAACGAGAAACGTGTCGTCGTCACGGGCGGAGCAGGCTTTCTGGGCTCGTTCGTCGTGGAACAGCTCCGTGCAAAAGGCTGCCGAGACATCGTCGTGCCTCGCAGTCAAGATTACGACCTCGTGCACATGGATGCTGTGGAGCAACTATATAGCGATCATGCTCCCGATATGGTCTTCCATCTAGCGGCACGGGTTGGAGGGATTGGCGCGAACCAGGCTAATCCGGGAAAGTTTTTCTACGACAACTTGATGATGGGCAGCCAGCTCATAGAAGTTGGGCGCCAACGGGAGCTGAAGAAATTTGTGGCGTTGGGCACCATCTGCGCCTACCCCAAGTTTGCGCCAATCCCATTTAAAGAAGACGACATCTGGAATGGATACCCCGAAGAGACCAACGCACCCTACGGTCTTGCCAAGAAGATGATGCTGGTGCAGTCGCAGGCCTATCGCGAACAGTATGGGTTCAATTCAATTGTTTTATTCCCGGTGAACCTCTACGGCCCTCGCGATAACTTTGATCTGGCGACGTCTCACGTCATTCCAGCATTAATTCGCAAATGCGTGGCAGCCAAAGAAGCCGGCCACGCCACACTTACATTGTGGGGAGATGGATCTCCGACCAGAGAGTTCTTGTTTGTAGAGGACGCCGCGGAAGGTATCCTTCGCGCAGCCGAACAGTATGACGGAAGTTTGCCCGTCAATCTGGGGACAGGGGAAGAAGTCAGGATTCGCGATCTTGCCACCATGATTGCTGCGGAAGCCGGTTTTACAGGGCAGATCGATTGGGACACTACCAAGCCCAACGGGCAGCCTCGACGGTGTCTGGATGTCAGCCGTGCCAAAGAATTATTTGGCTTTCATGCGAAACACACACTCCGGGAAGGACTCAAGAAGACGATGCAGTGGTTTTCTGCCAATCGCCGCAACCTGCGACAAGTCATGTTCTAGCTCATGCCATTCTCCTTATCGTTCGCGATGTTGGTAGGCCAAGCGGGATGCGCCTAGTCCAAGCTAGGCCGAAGCGGTGGAAGAAGGTCGAGGGCGAGGGAATGAGTTGCGTGAGGTGGGAGGGGTGAGGTGTGAGGCCAACCTTCCTCGATATGGGTGCCTCTTCAATTGACACCCATATCGATACCGGTTATTGTATGGGTATCAATAGCATGAGAACGAGGGGCGACACCATGAAGACCACGATTGAGATCGATCAGCAACTCTTGCGCCAAGCGCAGAAGACGCTTGGTACAGACACGATAAAAGGCACGGTGGAGGCAAGTCTCCGCACGGTCATTCAGCACGGCCAGTTGCAAAAATTGGCTAATGCGCTGGGCACGATTCCTCTCGATCTGACGCCTGGCCAGCTCCGTTCCCGGCGGCACAAACGGCCCTTCCATGTATCTCGTTGACACCTCCATCTGGATCCACGCACTTCGTCCGACGGGGAATGCCGAGATCCAAGCCAGACTCAAACCTTTGATCGTCGATGGACAGACGACCGTCACGGAGTGGATTCTTCTTGAACCGATGACGGGGCTCGTCAAGTCCGAGCAGCCCTCCCGTCTCCTCCAGTGGTTTACACCGGTGCCCCGGCTCCCGTTCAACCCGGAGTGGTGGGACACCGCCTGGGACTTAGCCGGGCGTCTTAGAAGACACGGGGTGTCTCCCTCGGCAGCGGTTTGTCTGATCGCCACAATCGCGATGAAGCACCAGGTCACGTTGATTCACTGCGATACTGACTTCGAAGCCATAAAACCGATTCTCCGATTGCAGACCCTCGATTGGACGCAGTACCTCCGTGCATCCTGAGCATGTGTAGTTGGAGGCGAGAGGCCTGAGGCCGCTTGGAATTCAGGAGCCTCCCCAGTCTTCATTCGTTCTCAGCCGTCAACCTTTCGCCTCTAACCTCCAGCCTCAACCTCTCTTTTTGCCTCCCCCCGTTAGCTTTCCGCTGCCCGCGGGACCAAATTTGCACGAACCTACAAAAGTCAGGACAGCTTCCCATCTCTCACGTCGATAGAGAAAGTCCAAAGACGTTGAAACCTAACGAGTTCAGAAACCCTTGAAGGGCCCAAGATTTGCGCACATCACGCCAGTTGTCTCCTGCAGGAAACCGGAACGTGAACGAAACCAATGTCGTGCACCTGACCCAAGAGAAGCACCCAGCCTCACAGCAAGTTTCGTCGGAAGATTCAGTCAGTGCCTCCATTCAGGAGGTACGACTACAGACAATCGAAGCCACCGGACGGACAGAAAGCATATGAACAGGGAATGGGCCTCAAGACTGTGGGCCTCTTCAGACAAGCAGCAGAACATTTCAGCATGGTGAAATGTTCTCACGCTGGCCTTGCTCTTCGTAAGTCATTACTGTAGTGTAATGACAAGCATTTATTGTAAGGAGGGTCGATGTCCACATCGACGTTGACGAGCAAGGGCCAGACCACCATACCGAAGGATGTCCGGAAACGACTCAATCTCCACCCGGGGGATCGCCTGGAGTTTGTCATTGATGTGGACGGGCGGGTGCTCGTGTTGCCGGCGAGTGTCGATGCGTCGGAACTCGCGGGGATACTCAAGCGGCCGGCGAAGCCGGTCAGCGTGGCCGCGATGAATCAAGCGATTCGCAAGCGGGGGGGGCGGCGATGATCGGAATCGACACGAATGTTCTGGTCAGACACTTGGTGCAGGACGATCTCAGCCAATCACGCGCGGCCACGCAGTTGATCACAAAGCAATGTACGCGCGACGAACCTGGGTTTATCAATCGCATCGTACTCTGTGAACTCGTTTGGGTATTGGAAAGCGCCTACGGGTATCCCAAAGACACTATAGTAGCCGTATTAGAGATGCTGTTGCGAACCAGCCAGCTCAAGATTGAGGATGCGCAGTCAGCGTGGACTGCCTTTCGCATGTATCAGAAGGGAAAGGCGGACTATGCGGATTGCTTGCTGGGAGCCACCAATCGGCTAGCCGGCTGCGATTTGACCGTCACATTTGATCAAGCAGCATTAAAGCTTGAAGGATTCCAGCCGCTCTAAATCGCAAGATCTGACACAGGTGGGATAATCTCCGGCGATTTCTCACAAAGAGCCAAGAGCGACTCAAGAACATCCGAAGGTCACTAGTCTTGACCCTCAGCGACAACACCGAACGTTCCGAGACCATCATGATCGGCACCAACGAACTCATTGGCACCGATCCTCGCAAGCTCCCTCCGGCGCTGGCGCAATCGATGACAGGGTGGTGGAAAAAAGGCGCGATTCCTCCCAAGTGGGACGGCAAGACGGCAGCGCGGATCGTCGAGCATCTGGGGCGGGTGCTGGCGAGAAACTCAGAATCCTCCAACACCATAGCTTGAACGAACCATGGGCACTATCTCCGCCAGGCGAACGAATGAGGGCCAATGTGCGATGGCAAGACCCGCTTGCTTCACGCGTTGTATTGGAAGAGGTTCCTATTTGATTTGTGGCCACAACGAGTCTATATTGTAGCCTCATTCTGTTGAGGAGGAGGGTGCGATGTCACAGGTCGGCGTCCGCGAACTCAAGGATCGATTGAGCGGCTATTTGAAGCGGGTCCAGAGCGGCGAGGAAATCGTCGTGACGGAGCGAGGTCGGTCTGTGGCGCGAATAGTTCCGGTAAAAACTTCGAGCCTCCAGCGGGCTTTTGAGCCAATGCTCCGTGAGGGAGCGGTGCGCTGGAGCGGGGGTAAGCCTCGTGGAGCGAGCCGGCGCCCGGTGATCCGTGGGCGAACTCTGGCCGACAGGGTGAAGGAAGATCGTCG
>JBBRRN010000408.1:0-3892 GCA_038200685.1 Nitrospirales bacterium | reverse complement strand
GCAGTCGCGCCGCTTACCCCTTCGACATACTGCACAAGTATGCCTCAGGGTTTCACGCCTCCGAGTGCCCGTCTCGCTTCGCGTCTGCACGCTTTCGCGACGAACCATCATGAATCATGCGGGCTAGCAGGATGCTGAAACAGGTTGACAGCATCCTTCTCGCTACGCGACGTGACTACCACGTCCCTAAAACCGTACCGTTGTCTCCTTCGCTCGCTGCGGCCTTGCTTGGGACCAGGCGCGTCCCAGGGTGAAGAGGCTGCCTTGACAGACTCAGGGCGGAGGGTGAAATAACCGCCAGGGTTGGGGTGGGTGAGAAGTCTGGTCTGTTTGAGCATCCTGCGGGATGAATCTGCAGCGCTCGGTTCATCGCACCGCTTGCGCCGCACCGGTCCACGCGGTAGGATTAACACTATGAAAGCCCCACTCGGGAAAGGCATCTTCCTCATCGCGGCGCCGTCCTTGCGCGATCCAAATTTTCGGCAGACTGTCGTGTTGCTCTGCGAGCACGGGGCCGACGGCGCGCTGGGTGTCGTCGTCAATCGTCCGACGGCGATGTCGGTCTCGGAAGCCTTGCCGCAGGTTCCGATCCTCGAGGGTCAACGGCACCTCCTTTTCTCCGGAGGGCCGGTGCAAACGAACCAAGTCATGATGTTGTATCGCTTGGATCAATTGCCTGAGAATTCCCACCATGTGTTCGATGGGATCTGTCTCGGCGGGGACACAGAGCTGGTCGATCGTATTTTGACCGCCAGTGAGGGGCGAGAGGCGTTTCGCGCCTACATCGGATATTCCGGATGGGGTCCAGGACAACTGGAGTCTGAAATGCAGACCGGATCGTGGTTTACCATACCTGCAGATCCCAGCGCGGTGTTCGACAAGGATCCCACACGTATCTGGCCGGACATCGTAAGCGCCCTAGGCGACGACTATCGCCATTACGCGGACATGCCCTTCGACCCTTCCTTAAATTAGGGCGATTATCCCCAATTTGACACAAGGCATGGAGCAAGTTATCCTACTTCTGGCTATTCATCCTTGGGTATCTCTTGGCGTTCGACATGGTTGTAGGCCTTGCCTCCGCGCACGAGTTGGAAGAGGCCTCGGTCCATAAGGCGCAGCTTTACACAAAACTTACGAGTATGTTGAGTCTCGAAGAAATCGTCGTAAACCACACGGCCAATGAAGGCAAATCGTCGGTATCTGTTGTCAGCCGAGGCCAGCAATTCAGTGAATTCTGCTTGGGAAATGGTCATTGTCTTGGCGAGTTCAGCTACTCCCATCACGGCGTTCTGACCTCTCGAATCCCCAGCAATGATGGGCTGATAATCAATAATGGGCAACTGTGCAAAGTCAACAATGGGGAACTGATCCATTTCGCACAAGAACAAATCGGCACGAACCTCCCGAATCATTCCCGGCGTTTTTCCAAAGTTCTCGAAAACGAAATGTACGCTGGACTCAAACATTTTGGGCTCAACGGAAGCATAGAGGACTTCGGCATCACTCTTAAATGGATGCAGGGTGCCTCCAACAATCAGTGGGGAGAGGATGGGCATCGAAGATACGATAGTGGCCTCAGCAGCTTTCGTGGCGGCATCGGCAGATTCTCGAGCAATCCGCAGCGAAGTCTCCATTTCGGTAGCTTGCCTGTCAGCCGTTTTCTCGGCGTCTTCGGCCAGGGATTTGGTTGCACCCCAAAGACGAGCCGTATAAACCATCAAGCCAACTGTAGCCAATACGAGTGCGCCTGTGATGTATACGAGCCACCATTCGGAAGACGTATAGCTACGGCTATTTTCATGTTCCTTGGTGGAATCTTGCTCCAAGGCCAAGGGTGGTATTACTTTTATAAACAACGGCGAGGTTTCGGTGCCACGTTGATCTGGATTGGTGGGTTGCTGTTTGTCTTTGGTATCTACCTGATTCTTCTGCTCGGCGTTCGGTGTATTTGGGGCTGGTGGGTTTGAATATGCAGAACCAGCAAACAAACAAATCAGAAGCACGATGCTTATACGCCACATGGTCAGCATGCCTTGATTGCTGCGCCGAAGATGCCCGCGTTCAAGCGTTGGTTGTAGCGAAACTCGAACTCGTTGACGTAAAGGTGGAGATACTTCTTGCTGACCTTGTGGAACGTGCCAATGATCCCGCGTTTTACGATGGACCCAAAGTCTTCGATGGTATTGGTATGAATCGCGCCGCACACATATTCCCCGTCCGCATGGTGGACCATGCCGTGCGGGATGCTCGGATCGAGTTTCCGATAGCCGCTATGATCGTCGGACGAAAGCAAGCTGACATGATGCGAAACTGTTTCATGCACGAATCGGTTCAAGGTCGCAGCGTCCGGGCGCTCAATCACGCGAGCCACGACGTTTCCCTTGCGTTGCACAGCGCCCACTACGATGAACTTTCCCTTTCCGCCTGTTCCTCCGAAGTCTCCGCGTCCGCCCTTTCCCTTGTGCTTGTTCTTAGCTTTCCCGCCCACGTAGGGTTCGTCCACTTCGACATAGCCAACGAGTTTCTTAAATTCGACGTTGCCCAGCGCCACGCGGATCTTGCTGCACATGAGCCATGCCGTTTTGTAGGAGCCGAATCCCATATACCGACAGACTTGAAGGGAACTGATGCCCTTCTTGCTGGTCAGCATCAGATGAATGACGCGGAACCATTCTCTCAGTGGCTTGTTGGTATTCTCGAAGATCGTTCCGACCAGGACAGAGAACCGGTATCCATCCTTCGCGCACACGCTGCATTGCCAGTGCCATTCCTTGTGCTCAAGGCCGTAAACCTTGTCGTTTTTGCAGCGCGGACAGCGCACGCCATCGGGCCAGCGATTCTGCGACAAATATGTCTTGCAGGCGTCCTCGTCAGGAAACTGACGCTCGAAATCTGCAATCGACATCTGATGGATTTGCAGGGTGTTCTTTTGCTTTTTCCGCATGGCCTAGTCTCCCGTGTTGTGGGGCCACAATGCCATAGCGAAAGGCTTGTGTCAAGTTCGGGATAATCGCCTAAACTGGCAGGATGCTGAAAAAGTCCGCCAGCGGCGCTCTCACCTCGAAAGCATCCTCAACGTAGCCCAGAGGCTGCACCTCCAGTGCTTTCCTGCCTTGATGACGGCCTTTTTGAGCACTCTGTGGAGAGAGTCGCTATCTGGGAGTTATTCGCGGGTTGGACGCAGTGAGCGCCCTCAAGTTTTCAAAAACCTGTTTGTCTCAAGCCCATTCCTCGCCCCATTCCATTGCAGCCGTCTCGTGTGGGTGATACCCTCCCTATTCATGCAGTTCGGTTTTCCGGGATCGAGCGAAGATGATCAGACAGATTGGCTGTTGGATTGGCTTGGCCCTCCTTGTCGGGGCCTGTTCCGGATGCGGCGTGATGTACACGGTGATGAAGTCGGAATCCAAGTTGGACCGGCTGGCCGTGCCGATGACGAAGGCCGAGGTCATCGCCCAGGTTGGACGTCCGGATCGTGTGTTGCGTGACGATGGCCAGATGCTGGTCTGGGAATATTCCCTTACCGCTCGCAAGCAGTGGCTCTATGAATTAGCCCTCTGCCCACTTTCCATGTGGGTCGGCGGGTGTCTGTTCTATCCCTTCACCAACATTGTGGCTGACCATCAACGCGAATATCCGCATCACATTGTGCTGGTGAACGATGAACTCTGTGCCTGGGGGACACCCGCTGCTATTCTTCAGCGCCGCCGTGCCTGTGCCTCGTCCGGTACTGCCGGCTTAGGGGTCGGCGGGATGCGTGGACGTCCTGAGCCGGTCGTGACCGGTCTCGGCCCGATTAATCGAGAAACGATAGATCGCTATCGAACGATGGCTGTGATGGCGTTTGAGGATGCGCCCGGTGCAGAGGAATCCGGCTCGCGTGTGGCCG
>JBBRRN010000407.1:0-3892 GCA_038200685.1 Nitrospirales bacterium | reverse complement strand
GCTGATAGTCTTTCGAGACTCCCTCTCCGTTAAAATACAACGTCCCCAGGTTGAACTGCGCCTTGGCCTGTCCCTGTGCTGCCGCTTTTGCATACCACCGATGTGCTTGGACATCGTCCTGCGGCACACCTCGTCCTTTGCGATACAGCACTCCGAGGTGGTACTGCGCGAGGGCATCTCCCTTCTCCGCGAGCGGGCGCCACTCACGCAAGGCCGTGGCATAGTCTTCACGGGTATTGGCATCCACACCCGCCTGAAAGTCGGCCCATGCCGGCACAACAAGACAGACAATCAACAGTACAGGGGCGACGGAAAATCTGAGCACAATCGACGGACGGGGACGAATCGAAAAGGACATAGAGGCCTCGCAAGGAACGTATTGTAGGAGTGACGCGAACGACGGCACAAGGGCCGCAGATGGGAGATGTATCCTACGGAGGGAAAATCTGTCAAATGCCAGAGAGGAGACAGCCATTTGAACACATGGAGCCCTGGGCGCCTTGATCACAGGCTCTGTCAAAGATCCTCGCAGGCTGTTCAGAAAGGCCGTCCAGCAAGGCCGCAACAAGCGAAGAGGTGAATCGTACTCTCTGCAGTACGTTGAGCCTCTGAGCGCTGCGAGAACGATGCTGGCGGATTTTGTGAACAGCCTGCTAGTGAGAAGGGGATATCATCACGCCACTAAGGTCAGGAGCAGTCGTTGGATAGAAGCTCTCCAGCGTGATGATAAGCACTTCCTCCCCCTTGCTCCCAAAGCCAATTAACTCATCTTCATGAGGTGTTCTTTCGAATCGATGCTCCCACTTCAAGCCATCCGAATCGATATACGTGCTGACTGTGCCGTAGAAGTCCTCCACCCCCTCCCCTTTACGCTGGCCCGTCATCTTCCATGCCTTGTGGATAACCGGGTGCCTGCTCGCCCCCTCCTTGAGGGTGACCAGCACATAGGAACCGGCAATCGTGACCATGAAATTTCGCGGGTCTACCTGAACCGCAACAGTCTGGCGTATGCCGGAACTATAGTCCGCGATGGCAACGGCTTTCCTACTCGTACCCGTGACGGTCCCGATCGTGGTCCTGAAAAATCCGGGAGGGTGAATCCTCCCGAAATGAGGGTGCTCGATTGTAAGGAGTTCCGCTGCACTCAATACGTGGGCGAGATCCATGGAAGGCATTTTACCGCAATGAACAGCCTCTCGTCTTCATCGGTCTCGCGGGGAAGACCGACCCGGCCATGGCGCAGTTAAAAGTGTGGCCATTGTAAAAATGGCGCGTAGACTCGGCGAGCTTGTCCAACAATGTCCGCGCCATAATTATGCGGGCAGGGCGGTTAATGACAGATCTCCCTCGATTGAATACCAAATCGTCCATGCTGTGAGATCGCGGAGGAACAGCGTTGTCTTGCCTCGGAGCGTGTGACTATGATTGATCATGAATTCGTAAGGAGATTCACAATGGCCACAACGACGATTTCACCGAAGTTCCAAATTGTGATTCCAAAAGCAGTGCGGGACAAATTCCATCTCGTCCCAAGCCAGCGCCTGCAGATTGTTGAATAAAAGGGGTCGGGAGTATTTGTTTGAGGGAGTTTGGCCCGTGCAAAAATCCACTCCTGTGGCAATGTGAATTCTATGCGCTCTACTAGAATGCTGCGCTATCTCCGCAAATGCGATGCGACTCGACTCAGATGTGACGACCCAAGAGTGACTCGAAACACAGATTCCCGCCCTCGCTTCTTTCTGGAGCATTTCTCCTTGAGCAACTCCTCTGAATTATCCTAACGACAATTCCCCCCACCCGATACTCCGCCTCTGCCGCGCTCTTACACGCTACTCGATTCTTTGGCATAACTTGGCTGTAGATTGGGCTGTTTGGGCAATGGTCAATGCGGTGATGGGATGCTTCCGTAGGGTTGCTTACAGCGCTTCCGTAGGGCTGGACGCATCCGTGGTGGCGTGTTGTACTTCAATGCAGCGAGGGGCGAGCCGTAGCACGCAAGGAAACAGCAGTGGGAGGCATGAGCGGAGAGGTATTGAACACAATTTTCTGAGGACACACTCCATGCTATACGAACTATTCATGTACTGGGTTGTTGGGAGCATCGCAGTGGTCGTGGCCAGTATGGTGCTCGGTGGTTTGTTGTGTGTGTGGTGCGCCTCTAGAGGTAGTAAGCGGAGCCGGTTCGTTTCCGACAACCTCCCTTCCGCCCTGGGAAGGTCTCCGCATCAACCAAGCCACTAATGATAGAACTCCCTCCTGGCTCGGTTTCCGGTCTTTTCCAACCCTTCCACCATCGCGGCAATCTCCCATATGTTAGAGACGGTCGCTTCTTCGAAGCACACGGTTTCACGTTTAGGGTGGTCGTTGCTCATAGAAGGCTCTCCGCTGGTTCTTGCATCAATCGCTTCACATAATGCTGAAGCTGAACGTGTGTGTGGCTCAATCGCAAGATTCTCTACGGCAAACTTCTGGCCCAGAGGAACAAAAAGTGGTCGGGAGTCTTTGTTTGAGAGAGTTTGGCTAGTGTAAGATGCACCCTATGGCATCGTGAATTCTCTGCGACCTGCTAGAATGCTGCGGTATGTCAGCACGTGTGATGCGATTCGATTCAGATGCGACGACGCAAGAGTCACTCGAAACAAAGATTATCGCCCCCCCAACCCTCACACGGGATCTGGGCACCTTCAAGGGGCAGGTCAATTCCTCAGGTGTGTAGCATGCAAGTGGCAGCACTGCTGATGCCGTGATCGAGTACACTTTTTTCAATGTTGATGGCTTTCACCACTCCGTCTTCAACCACCATCGAATAGCGCTCTGAGCGCCCGCGCAAACCAAATTCTGGCATGTCGAAACTCAGATCGATCCCGCGAGTAAATGCGCCGTCCACATCCGCCAGCATCATGACCTTGCCGTCGGCCCCATGCTCTTTGCCCCAAGCCTGCATGACAAAAGGATCGTTCACTGAAATACATGCGATGGCATCTATGCCCTTAGCCTTAAGGTCTTCGGCTTTGGCGACGAAGCCGGGCAGATGGTAGGCTGAACACACCGGCGTATACGCACCGGGTAGGCCGAAGAGCACGACTTTCTTACCGTTGAGCAGCGTCGCAGTATCGATATTGGCCACGCCGTTGGCGGTGAGTTGTTTGAACGTGGCGAACGGCACTCGATCACCTACTTTAATGGGCATCTGATACTCCTTTCGTTGCTTGCGTTGAAGTCTCGTTCATGGATTCATGGAATGAACGTCTATCCACTTACCCAATGTGAAGCTACTCTAGCCGACATTTTTAAGCAGAACCACGATGCGAAATGCATCAAGGCCGTAAGTTCCAGCATAGAGACGCTTTCCGTTCCTGAGTGTGATGTACTTGGCGTACACCATATTTTCCTCAGGACGCGGGTCAATCCTGCTATCCATACGGTTCTTCTTTCTGTTTTGGGAGCGGGATTACCCTCGGCATCAATGCATTTCCAGCTACTTCAGTCAGAGAATTTTAGGACTACAGAGTTGACCTGAGCGCATCCATACCGGAGCCATCTTAAAGCTGTCAATATCATCATAGCGCGATCAAGGCGAGAAATCTTTTGTCCACTAACCCGCCCCAGTCCTCATCAAAAATATCACCGGAGAGGCACGCCTACGTGCTGGTCAATAACCGGTGCAAGACTTACAGAGATGCTACGCGGGTAACCAGCCGCTCCCATTCACCCCGCACGCCCTCAACGTATTCGTGAGCCCACTTGAGCCAAGACTTGAAGCGGGGACGTGGTTGAACGTCTCCGTCAACCGATCGCTGCGTTGTGCGTTTGTATGGGGTGAGTGACGGGTTTCGAATTTCATCGCGCCCCCAACACAATCAACAAGATCAAGCACTTACCTCGGCAGATC
>JBBRRN010000406.1:0-3894 GCA_038200685.1 Nitrospirales bacterium | reverse complement strand
ATACGCGGCTATGACGGGCCGTCTCGCCGTTCACCCTTTCGACATACTGCACGAGCATACCTCAGGGCTTCATGCCTCCGAGTGCCTGTCTCGCTTCTCGTCTGCACGCGTTCGCCACGAACCGTCATGAATACTGTAGGCTAGCATTGATAGGCCCTGCAGATGAGGTTCAACTTATTTTCCAGATGAAGAGATAAGCGCAATGTTGACAGATTTTGGCGACCAAGAAAAGACACTACGACCCTGGCCTTACCCCGAGTCGCGCCATGGTTGTGTAGAACGAACACTGCACAATGCCTTACTGTTTGTCCTTATGGAGATCAATGACCTCCCCCGTCTCATTCAGTTCTATGGTTACTGGAGCCCCGGCGGCAATATCCCTGAACATGCGGCTTTCAGGTTTGAGTTTAAAGTTCTTCTCACCTCCTGACGTCGAAAGCGTCAGTTGAGATTTGGAATTATCAATCGAGGTAAGCGTGCCGGAAATGAAGCGATGAGGCTTGCCGGACTGCCCTTTCATATGCGCATCGATGACCATGTTGCCTTCATTGACCCAGAGCGTCATTTCGTCCCCGACTTTTGGCACGCCATGGCCGTGACGAACGGCCGCCGCTTCGGTCAGAGTGAGTGTCGCGCCCGTTGGTGTCTTGACGGTATACAGACCGGACTTCATATCAATCACCACTCCCTCGACCTTTTTATGGCCAGATTTCATATGAGCGACCTCTTCGGGGTCTGCAGGATCAGATTGCGCGTTCAGAGGGAACATGAGCAGAGCGGCAGGTATCACGAACAGCGAGAAGAGCGAGAATATTTTACGAAGCATGGTAATCCCCTCCATTGTTGGTCTCTAGCTGACTCATTCTACTGAATTCATCATTTTCAAAATGTATAAAATGAGACAGACTGACCTACTCCACTTTCTGGAACAACCGAACAATGTGAACAATGGCTTGATAGGTGTCCGAATGCGACACGACAACCCCGCAAGAAAAATTCACACTGGACACGATCCGCTTCAGCAATCATGAAGACGTCCCGCGACCGTGCGCTCGCCGACGAGTGCACGCCAGAAGCGGCTATGCTTCGGTTGGATCACCGAGACAAGATAGCTCACGCGGCAAATCCATGAAATCATCTCGATCCGGGAACCCGTCATGCGGGTAGGAAGTCCCCTCGTCTACAATGATCCTGCAGAGGGTTCGTAGCGGCCCACTATCCTACTGGCCTGCAAGTGCCAATTGAACAGGCGAACCGTCTTTCAGTTTCACGTCGACAAGACTCATTGAGTAACCCTTCGTTGTCATACAGCAATAGTTATGTCTGACTGACTTTTGCTCCTGCGATGAGCTGGATTTTCTGCTCAGGCGTGACTCTAAGCACATGGAGTATAAGGGTAAAGCGATCTCTTATCTTTTACTGGATAAAATGGAGGCATTTGATACAATTTCTAAGGGGTACGCTGCATGTTATACGAACTATTCATCGTATGGGTTGTTGGCAGCATCACTGTGGTTGCGACCAGCATGGTGCTCGGCGGCTTATTGTGTGTGTGGTGTGCCTTTGTAGGTCGCAGGCGCGCCGCCCGAATGGTCGCTACCTGCACACGTCAACTCAGTCTCCAATGAATAGCTCCTTTCAAGCCTGCTCGTTGCTCGCTCTCCTCCGAAATAGTACCCGAACTCAGACCTGACTCCGGCCATCGAATGAACCGTCCTACCTAGACGCCCCTCCACATCCCACTCATCAGCCAGCACGAACTGAACAGTCGAGCCGCCCTTGAGTTTCGCATCGAAATGAAATGTGGGACTCTTGATTAAACCTTCTCGCGCATAATTCAATCGTCAAGCTGACCCTGAGTACTCAGGACCTTCACCACTCAGTTCTTACTTCCTCGAATAACGTTTGCAATAAATGCCAAACCGCCGCGATGCAAATAATGGCGAACCCAGGTACTAGAAAATTTGGCAGGGTTCGCTCTATTGGATTATTGAGCAGCCGAGGGAGAGCGATTACTACTGCAATCGCTTGGATTGGAACAACGATGACTGGAGCCAGGACCCACGACATGAATACCGCTACATCTATTCCGTTCCCATGGAGGTTCCAGTGGTGGCCCATTCTTTCAGCAATATTGGACAATTCATAAATCCCACCGACCGGTAACGCCGGCAACACCAACATGCGACTGGGAAATCGTTTCCGCGTCATGCCTCAGACTCTTTATTTCTCAGCTCCCTCTAGTTTCTCTAATTCATTCAGAAGGGCGAAGTTCTCCTCATCGCATATAATATAGCAGCGGCCAATCTCGTTCCTGTAACAACTGGATAGAGCATCAACAATCCCCCGACGAAGCGTTCTACCCCTATATGTTATCGGGAAGGTCTCGATAACCCAATTACTGAGCCGACCATCAAATAGTGCGTAGCGTGAGCTCAATAATCGCCTGTGTTGCCTGTAGAAATGCACTTTCAGAGAAGTTATACGCACACACTTTGACGGTCTCATCAGTAACTACTCCGATACGGATTTGAAGGCCAGACCCTTTGCTTCTTCAACCTTACTCAACGATCTGCAGAATCGCTGTTTAGCGCCGCGACCGTAACCAGCGGGGCTCCGCTGGACTAGGCTTGGGGTCACCGCAACCAGGTGTCACGTCGTGAATCAGTATGAAGTGGGGATATGAGGCTAGAGAAACCGGACGTTCTTGACCGCGGCCATCACCACAAACGTTCGGGTATTGTTGGTCTTGTCGTCGGCGGGAAAGAGAAAGAAACCAGGGCGTTGGGCATCGTACCCCGTGGTCGTACCGACCAATACCTCTCCGTCTTTGAACGTGACTTGGATTTTCTTCCCGGAGAGAGCCTTCCCGGCCACAAACGTCTTCCGCTCCTCGTAGGAATCATCTCCTGAAAAATTTCTGACGAAAAAGATCGCTTTAAGATCACAAAGCGACACTTGTTGCCCGGGATCGGATCCAGCGGCTTCATTAGGCCTGACATGAAAATGAGGAGACGTAGGGGAAAAATCCTGCGAGTATCCCTTCAGCGTCTTGCCGTTCACATACCGTACGACGATCTTGGCCGGACCGATCATGTCCCCTCCACTCATTCACTCTAAGAAGTGCACCGCGTAGTATGGCCGCAGGATTACGTTCTTCAAAGAACTTTGTCTTTTCCTGACAGGAAGAATTGTGAGGAGGAAACGGACCGGCGAATCAGGCTGAATACCCAATGGGCGACCTTAAAGAAAAGGGCTCGACTCCTTTTCTTCCTCCTCACCCATCAAATAGATCAACAGTCATGCCTGCTCCTTACTCATTTCACCGAGTCGGCGAGTCCAGGGTCAAACGCATCATCGCGAACGTCCAAGATGAGTTCATAGGGAGCCATGGGCGAGAAATTCGAGCGCAACGCAATGCACGTCCCGACCACATTGGCTTGCGCACTCCGCTCAATAAACGTCGCGAGACGGAGTAGATCCACCAACGGACCGCCAATCCACTGCTCAGTGATTTCTGTTTGATGCGAGGTGCCAATTTCAAGATTCATGGCCGGTCCGAACTGGGTGTACTCCGACAGCCGATCGTGCGCTGGATTGGAGGCGTACTTGCGTATCTCGGATGCAAACTTCCTCAAACCCTTCACCGACCCGACAATGCGCCACTCCTTCGCGGCATCGTTTCGACCGCAGAAAAACCCCAACTCGCGCCAAGCCCGGCGCGTCGCTTCATTAGTTGCATCACTAGGCATTACGTAACCCCTATCCTCGTTCCTTCATGAAACCTCTGCTCGGTTGCTCCCAAGGTGACGGGGAGAATGACTCCGACACCTTTTCCCTGTCCCGCAACCTCGAGCTAGGTTTTAAGCAAGCATCCTCATCCGGGAACCGATT
>JBBRRN010000405.1:0-3902 GCA_038200685.1 Nitrospirales bacterium | reverse complement strand
GGAATCAACAGGCCATCGCCCACACGTTGGTGAATCTCGGCAATCTTCACATCGGCGCCGGCCATCCAGACAAAGCCCGCCCTTACTACCTTGAAGCCCTGGATCTCCTCCGCATATTGAATGACGATCGCGCGCTGGGCATTCTCTACAACAACCTCGCGCTGCAAGAGGCTCGCGAAGGGCAGTGGGAGCAGGCGGTGACATCGTTTAAGCAGGCTCTTGACCATCATCGGGTCGTCGGAAATGAAGAAGGACTCGCGGTGACCTATAGCCAGCTCGGCAAGTGTTTTCTTGACCAAGGCGACCTCACCGGGGCCGAGCGCTGTCTCAACAACGCTTCGGAACATTACATCAAGCTCGGCAATGAACCGGCCGAAGCCGCAGTCCTCAGACTCCTTGCCACGCTGTACGACACCCGTCAGGATCGTGTTTCAGCACGACGCTGTCTTGAACGAGCGGTCTCGCTCGACCTGCGATACCAGCTGCCTGAGCTGCAAACCGACTTGGTGTCCCTCGCGAAGCTGAAATAATCCCCTTGCCTCTCTCTTTCGCTCTCCTGTTTATCCTGACAGCTTTCACTCACTGTCCAGCATTCCTTCATTTTCTGCAAAGGAAAACCCGGCGTATTTCTGGACAGAATCCAATCCTCTGCTATCTTTGAAGAGTCACCCTGTTGCGTCAGTTCCACTATGACATAGCCACAGCATACCGACGTGGAAATTGCATGCCATTACTTGCTCGAATCCTCATCATTTTGGCTCTTGGGTCGCTCATGACGACGACCGATGCGTTTGCTGCAGATGGCTCACCGACGATCACCGTCGGCACGCAAGAAGTGGGGCTCACCGCCGGCTACATGCTCCCCCATCGGCTCACGCAAGACCACACAACCAAGCAGCAAGGTCCGGCCTTCATGCCCTCCTGGATGATGACCGTCACTGATCCAGGGGACAGCGGGTGGTATCGCGGGCAGGTCTCAATCGGAGCCGAGATGGTCTATATCCAGTTCCAAGAACCGTTTCTCACGCACGGCCTCGGCTTCACCCCGAAAATCAAATATACGTTCGTCGGACTGGATCGGATCCGGCCCTATGCTGAATTCGCCGGAGGTCCCTTTTGGACCGATCTTGCAGGAAAGATCCCGGAAGAGTCGAGCCGATTCAACTTCGTCTTAACCGCTGGATTCGGGGTCTCCTACTTTCTAACCGACCACGCCGCACTCAACATCGGCTATCGCTTTCATCATATTTCTAACGCCGGCACTCGGTATCCAAACATTGGGCTCAATGCCAGCCTCCCCTTTGGCGGTTTTTCATTCTTTTTCTAGATCAGGAGACGCACGATGACGGAGTATATTTTTCCAAGACTATTGATCGGCAGTATGCTCACCGTGACGCTTGGCCTCGGAACCGGCTGTTCCCACTGGATCGAGCTGGCAGGTCCCACAGAAACCACGCCGCCAGTCAGCGCCACAGTGGCCACCGATGCACGCGTGCCGCTCCTGCTTGAGACGATACGGGTCACCCACAACGGCTCAGCGATCGCTCCGCCTGCCATTCTCGAGCGGCAAGTACTCGGCGCCATCGAAGCCACCCGCCTCTTTTCTCAACATTATCAATCGGGGCACGCACAACCAGTGGCAAGCCAGGCGCGCGTCACCGTGCGGCTGTCGATCGATAATCTTGTAGAACCCCATGCCGGCCAAGCCGCCTGGCGAGGCCTCCTCGTCGGCGCATCGATGTTTACATTGGCCCCCTTCATCCCCCTCAATTACGACTACGGGGCCCAGATGTCGCTTGAAATGGAACGATGGGACGGGCAGACGAAGCACTACAGCGCCACATCCAATGGATCAGCCCACTATTATCTGTTCGGCGCCAACCCGGAAGTCATCGAACAATTGAAAGGGCATGTCACAGAAGCCTGCCTGTCGTCCCTGCTTGATCAAGTCATTCAAGATTCAACGTTTTTTCTTGCCAGCAATATGCAACCCCAGGACCGTCCAATTCGCACCGTCTCCGTCGCAGTCCGCCGCCCATCTAGCCGTGCCGTTCCTGTCTCTCGATCTCTTCAAGACAGCTCTCCCCGGTAACCTCACTCAAACTTATTTATCACACCGCAGAGGTCTGGCTCTCTCCTTCCATGCAGTGGTATCATGCGCCCACCACTCACGAGGAGACCGACGTGGATCTTGATGCGTTCAGACAAATGGTTGCCAAAAACCCAAAGGGATTTCTTGGCCGTTACGGACTGGGAAATAAACTCATCCAGGAAGGCGGCAACCTCGAAGAAGCCATCGAACATCTCACTGTCGCCACGCAGTTGGACCCAACCCATGTTGCGTCCCATCTCCACCTCGGGCGTACCCTCATTTCTTTAGGACGAAAAAACGAAGCGAAGCCCATCTTGCAAGCCGGTATCGACGCCTCACGCTCCGGTCGTTCGAACGGAGGTGGAGACCTCGTCCCTGAGATGGAAGCGTTGCTGCGAACCTTGGGATAACGAATCGGATGGTGATGGCGAGAGGAGTACCCTATGAAGATTGAAGAAGCGAGACAGCGAATTGAATCGGCGATGACGCAGTACGGAGCACACGCCGGGGCAGCGATCGATCTTGTGATCAGCGAAGTGAAGTCGGATCTCGGCCTTTCCACGGCCAATGAATTGATTGATGAGTTCGACCTCGAATTACAATATAACATCGCCCCGATAGAACCTGGGTTCTCCAGCAGCTAAGCCATGTGCGTACGGCCTAACGCATCTCAATTCAGGGTGCTCAAAAAGCTTCTTCAACTAGGCCGCAGGCGAATCGAAACCGGAAGCGTACCCTTTCTTACCCACCCGCCCCCGATCTGCCAAGACAGCTCGTTTCCCGAGTGGGTACATTGAGGATTTCGATGAGCCGAGAACGACGTTGAGGAGCTTTTTCAGCACCCTGCTATGCCGATAATTTGGTGCGCCATCTCCGGACATGGCTTCGGTCACGCGGCGCAAGTGGTCCCCGTACTCAACGCGCTACGCGATCTCGTCCCCGGAGTGACCGCCATCCTCCGCACGACCGTCCCGGCCTCGTTTTTCCAAGACCGCCTGACGATTCCCTGGGAACTCAGTCCCGCGCAACAAGACATCGGTTGTATCCAAGACGGACCTCTCAAGATCGATATCGACGCGACCTGGATCGCACACCAGCGTTTCCACCAAACCTGGGACGCTCGCCTGTCCAACGAAGTCAGCGCCATACGCGCGGCATCTCCCGAGTTGATGATCGCCGACATACCTTACCTCGCCATTGAGGCCGGTTCCCGCGCACACATACCGACCATCGCCTTGGCAAGCCTGACCTGGGACCTCGTGCTCAATGAATACTGCCACGCATCAGATCATGCACAGCCACAGTTGATTGACCGCATCCGTGAGTCCTATGCACACGCCGATATGGCCCTTCGTATTACCCCTGCCCCAAAAATCGATGTCTTCTCCAACATGATCGATATCGGCCCGATAGCCACCCCCAGCCCCCCTGACCGACACCAACTAGCTTCAGCCCTCGCGCTGTCCCCCGGCGAACGAATCGTCCAGGTGGGATTCGGTGGTATTGCGCTGACATCCCTCCCACTTGAACAAATGGAACAGCTCCATCACTATCGCTTCCTCATTGATAGCCCAGTCCCACCGGGCTTTTCCCGCATCCATTCCATTGAGACGCTTCCACTTTCCTTTAAAACCCTGCTGGCCTCTGTCGATGTCATCATGACCAAACCAGGTTACGGCACCCTCGTTGAGGCCGTGGCGCTTCAACAGCCAGTCGTGTACGTTCGCCGATACAATTTTGCCGATGAGCAACCCCTCGTCGATTACCTGCATCGATACGGACGTGGCGTCGAGCTATCATTCGATGACTT
>JBBRRN010000404.1:0-3904 GCA_038200685.1 Nitrospirales bacterium | reverse complement strand
CTCGACATCGTGTTTGATGCCTATCGAACCGATGTGCTCTTACGTCCTGAACGGGGATTTGGTGCAGCAGTGTGGGTGAACGGCTATCGATGTGCACTGTTGATTGCGAGTGCCGGTGCTCTCCTGTTGGCTGATTATATTGGCTGGAAAAACACCTATTTACTGCTCTCTGCGCTTATGGCAGCAGGGGTTGTCACCATTCTTGTCAGCCCGGAACCATCGGAGCCAGGTGCGGCTCCGGCGAGTCTGGCCGAAGCGATTGGAGGGCCGCTGAAAGAGTTTTTTACACGCCCAGGGGTGATCGGGCTTCTTGCCTTGATTGTCCTGTACAAAGTCGGAGATGCGGTCGCGGCTTCGCTTCAAACGGCATTTCTTATTGGAGGGATGGGTTTTTCCGTCAGCGAAGTCGGGTATGTGAAGGGCCTCGGGATCGGAGCCACACTTTTTGGCGCATTGGCCGGAGGTGTCGCCATGGCCAAGCTCGGAATGGTTCGATCACTCCTGCTCTTTGGTCTGCTCCAAGCGGTTTCGAACTTGGGATTTATGTGGCTTGCCTGGATGGGTAAGAGCTACATGGCGCTCACGACATCGATTCTTGTCGAGAATGTGACGGGCGGTATGGGCACCGTCGCATTTGTCGCACTTATTATGTCGCTGTGCGATCATCGCTATACTGCAACTCAGTTCGCGTTACTCTCTTCCCTGGAAGCGCTCGGGCGAGTGTTTTCCGGCCGTCCGTCGGCGGAGTTGGTGGAAATGGTTGGTTGGGCGCAGTTTTTCTTCTGGTCGTTTCTGGTCGCGTTACCAGGGATCTGGTTGGTATGGGCTCTCAGAGCCCAGTTGCATCGAGAAGTCGGTCGTGATGCGCAGGCCGGAGCGGGTTCTGCCGATCTATAATGGCCGTATGCGTCGCTGGAGAAACAAGACGAACAGCATTAATGTGGGGAGGGGGGCTAGGACGAAGGGGACAAGCCATACCCAGAAATTCTTTCCGCGCATACGGGCTTGATCGATCATCCAGACAAACACCCATACAATCAAGCCGACATAATTGAGGGTCATCCAGCCGGTTGCATAGTCCGTGAGGTCGCTCGTGTTGTCTAGTGCGGTCTTAAAGAGATAGATCCCTAACATGACTATGAAAAGCCCTAATAAGGCTCCGACAAGGCGTTTGCTCCAAACAAACATATTGATCCTCCAGATACATACAATGAGAGCAGCATGATGGCTGCCACACACCTCAAGGACCGAGCCCGCATGATTCATGAGGCGGCTGCTGCAAGCGCGGATACGCGGCTGTGGCGGGCAGTCTCGCCGTTCAGCCCTTCGACGTACTGCACGAGTATGCCGCAGGCCTTTACGGTTCCGAGTGCCCGTCTCGCGTCGCGTCTGCACGCGTTCGCAACGAACTTTCATGAATCATGCGGGCTAGGCTAGTCATCCGGCTGTTGTTTGTCAAAGGGGCGCCACGGTCTCCGTTTCCATCGAATCTGTTGCACCATCGGTTCAACAACAAGTAAATCCCAGTATGAGTCTTCTACGTTTAAGCTTCGTTGTGGCGGTATTGTCGGTGAGTGTCGTGCTGGCACTGATGAACCCTACCATGGATCAATATCTTAGCTTCGTGCAAACCGAACTCACCAAGGCCTTGGATCGGATGGATCAGTCCACACCAGAACGGGAGGGAACGGTGGTCAGGAATATCTTTCGCCGGCATAGTCAGGAGTTGCTCGATAGCATGGTTCGTCCTCACACCACGCGCCAAAATTGGGGAATTTTCAGCCGGTTTGACACCACGGTGTTGGGTGCGCGAGTGGTGGTGATCGGCATTGGCAACCAGTTCGTTCCTATTGAAGGAGTGGATGAAGCAATTGTGACTCTCGGCCGCCGTATGTTTTAGTTTTTTTGTACGGCGGTATTCCGTGAATGGTAAACCGCGGCCTATTTTTGGTCGAAATTCTGTGAATAAGTCGGTCGAATATCTCCAAAGTCGGTGTTTTCTCTTCAGTTGTTGTTATCCACAGAAACTCCTCCGTTTCCCCAGGTACACCACTACATTTGGTGTTGACAATTTATGATGATCGCTATATATAGATAATCCTTGCTTAACTTGCCTTAATACCCACTAAAAGTAGGGGGTCGAAAACACTTAGTATATCGACTGAACGTGAAGATGCAGACAGGCTATTTCAATTTGGGATCGAAAGCAGTTCCATACTATATGCAGACTGGGGGGAAATCGTGAGAATAGAACGCCGATTTACACATCGCGGACAGAGTCCCTATCAAGACCTACCGTTCGTGAAACGTTCGTCGGAAATTCGTAATCCAGACGGATCGACCGTGTTTAAGTTGGAACACATCGACATTCCAGAGCCCTGGTCTCAGCTCGCGATCGATATTCTCGCCCAGAAATATTTCCGGAAAGCCGGCGTGCCGCAGCACGATGAGCAGGGAAACCCGATCATCGGGTCTGACGGTAAGCCGCAGTTGGGGGGAGAGCGTGACTCCCGACAAGTATTTGAGCGTCTCGCCGGTTGTTGGACCTCCTGGGGAAAGGATTTCGGCTATTTCAAAACTCCGGAAGATTCCGATGCGTTCCATGATGAGCTCTGTTACATGCTCGGGCATCAGATGGCCGCGCCCAATTCTCCCCAGTGGTTTAATACAGGGCTTCATTATGCCTATGGGCTTTCAGGGCCTGCACAAGGGCATTTTTACGTCGACCCCAAAACCCATGAAGTCGTCAAAGCCACCAATGCGTTTGAGCATCCGCAACCACATGCGTGCTTCATTCAATCCGTTGATGATGACTTGGTCAGCGAAGGCGGCATCATGGATCTCTGGGTGCGGGAGGCGCGCCTGTTCAAATATGGATCGGGGACCGGCACCAACTTTTCCAAGCTTCGCGGCGATGCCGAACCGTTGTCCGGTGGCGGACGTTCGTCTGGGTTGATGTCGTTCCTTCGCATCGGCGATCGCGCGGCTGGCGCGATTAAGTCCGGTGGGACGACCAGACGGGCTGCCAAAATGGTCTGTCTCGATTTGGATCATCCCGACATTGAAGAGTTTATTAATTGGAAGGTGGTGGAAGAGCAAAAAGTCGCCGCCATGGTGACCGGTTCAAAAGTCTGCGCCCAGCGCCTCAACGCTGTTCTCAAGGCCTGCCATGTCGTCGATACATCAGGTCAGATGAAGATCGAGGTCGATACCAAGCAGAATCCGATCCTCAGGGAGGCTATGGCCGCCGCCCGGCGGGATGCGGTTCCAGAGGCCTACATCCAACGGATGTTCTCCTATGCGCAACAAGGGTTCACACATTTTGTGTTTCACGAGTACGACACGAACTGGGACGGTAAGGCCTATCAAACGGTGTCCGGGCAGAACTCAAACAATAGCGTACGCATTCCCAATGATTTCTTTGCGGTGCTGGAGGCGGATGGCGATTGGCAACTCAAGCGACGGATCGACGGCAAAGTCTCCAAGACCATTAAGGCGCGGGATCTCTGGGATCAGATTGCTTGGGCTGCCTGGATTTGCGCGGACCCCGGCACGCAATACGACACCACCATCAACGAATGGCATACCTGTCCGGAAGACGGCCGTATCAATGCCTCCAATCCTTGTTCCGAATACATGTTTCTCGACGATACGGCGTGCAATTTGGCATCGCTCAACCTCGCCAGATTTTTCTCGACCGACGGCCAATTCGAGTTGGAGAATTTCCGCCACGCCGTGCACCTTTGGACGATCGTACTGGAGATCAGCGTCCTCATGGCGTCGTTTCCCAGCCGTTCTATTGCCGAGAAGAGTTTCGAGTTCCGAACGCTGGGGCTCGGCTATGCCAACTTAGGCACTGTGCTGATGCGGCAAGGCATTCCCTACGACTCTCCCAAAGCACTGG
>JBBRRN010000403.1:0-3907 GCA_038200685.1 Nitrospirales bacterium | reverse complement strand
CCCAACGGATAAAATGGGGGCGCCCCACGCAAATTGGAATTGGGCTCGCTACTGGGGACCAATTTACCTTGTACGGTGGGCCGACGTGTCATGGGATTGCTGTGTCAAAGAGACCAAACCTCCCACGCCATAGGCGAACTGGTTCCCATGAAGCGAGCACACTTCCAGCCTACGGCTCTGCCTTCGCTGGAATGTCCTGAGAGATCTCCCAGAGATTGCCTTCGGGATCAGCAAAGGGCGCGGTGCGCTTCCCCCAGGGGTGATCGATTGGGGGGCGCAGAAACCGGACGCCTTTGGCGATCAGCTCCTCATAGGCCACCTCCACATTCTCCACTTTCACAACCAACAGCATGCGAGCAGCGCCATCGAGCTTGATCTCATCAGGAGTGGTGCCTAAGATCTCGGCGGCTCCTTCGGGCGAGAGCAGGATCAGATACCGGTCTTGCAGCCGGAAGGTGGAAGCCGTGGCATCACTGCCTTGATACGGAAGACTGAGCGTGTCCCGATAAAACGTGGTACAGCCAGCCAGGTCTTGGACGAACAAAGCGATCGCGTCGATGTGGTCAATCATGGGTTTCACCTCTTCTTTTTCCATTACTTTCCTCTCTCATTCTCCCAAGGGAACCAAAAAGTGGCAATGGAGAAACCGTATGGGGTGGGGAAGCCTGAGATTCTCTCCCGACTCGTACTCCAATTCCCAAAACAGCGCGCTAGCCCGCTGACTTTCGAGGTTTCTCTTTCCTCCAGATGGTCGATTCCCATGTTTCACGCCGATTTCCCGCATGATACCTCAAAATCCGTCAAAGTCGTACCCCATTTACCAGGTACATGAAGGATGTTCTGCGCTCCTCGCCAGTCATGGAAAGCTGGCGGAGGTCGTTCCAGCTCTGAAACATCTCTTGTAAGAACAAGGATTGTTGCTGGAGGTCATCCAAACGCTACTGCAAGAACGTTTGTCGCTGCTGTGATCCTGGATGCATAAACATACGTGTTCTCCAGCCTCTTCATTTTTCTTTAGTACGTTGGTGAGATGAAAAAGAGGGACACAGAGGAAGAAGGAGCTCCATCGAGGCACACACAGGCTGCAAGAACGCCACGCCATATAGCCTAAAGGGGTTATGGTGCTTGTAAATTGTCGGAGGGTTTGGTAGTATTAACGAGGAAGCCGCGCCAGACGTGTGTCTTCCTATCCACTCGTAACACGGAAGAAAGGGGTGGTGAGAATGAACGAAGAGGACCGGGAACGGATTCGACGAAGCTATTACGTCGAAGAACAGAGCATCCATCAGATTGCGCGAGCAGAAGGTCGCAACCGCATTACCATTCGCAATGCCCTTTCCAACGATGCACAGCCTTTCAAGGCAACCCGGCGTCAGAAGCACATGCCGGTCTTTGGCCCCTACAAAGACCGCGTTGAGGCGATCTTGCAAGAAAACGCGAAGCTTCCCCGCAAACAACGCTACACGGCGCATCGGATCTTCGAGGTCATTGCCGCTGAGGGCTACGAGGGAGGCGAATCGACCGTCCGCCTGTATGTTGGCCGCTACAAACAAGCCACACGCGCCCCTGATGTCTTCCTCCCGCTGGAATTTGATCCAGGGCAAGATGCTCAGATAGATTGGGGAGAAGCCGTGGCCATCATCGATGGCCAGCGTCAAAAGGTGCAACTGTTCATCATGCGGTTGTGCTTTTCGCGCCGAACCTTCGCCATGGTGTTTCCGACCCAGCGGCAAGAAAGCTTCTTCGATGGCCATGTAAAAGCCTTTGAGCACTTTGGGGGCGTCCCTCACCGCCTCTCGTACGACAACCTGGGAACCGCCGTCAAAATCGTTTTTGAGCACTCAGGAAAAGCAGGCCGCCCTCGCAAGGAAGTGCGCGCCTTTGTCTCCTTCCGCTCCCATTACTTGTTCGAGTCGCACTTTTGCACACCCGGCCAGGGTCATGAAAAAGGTCAGGTAGAGCATGGGGTGGGGTACTCACGGAGAAATTTTCTCGTGCCCATTCCTGAAGCTGCTTCTTACCAGGAGCTGAACAAGCAACTTCTGGACCGCTGCCTCCAAGAAGATCTCCGTCAGGTGGCGCGAACACAGATGACCATTGGGCAAGCCTGGGAGCAGGAACACGAGCAGTTCTTGCCCATTCCCCGCTCACCCTACGAGTGCTGCGTGATGACGACGGTGCGCCTGACACCATACAGCCAGGGAACGTTTGAAACGAATCGCTATTCGGTCCCAGTCAAGCGGGCTCGCCGAGAAGTGACGCTCAAAGCCTACCCGTTTACCATCGAGATCTGGGATGGCGTGGAGTTGCTTGCCAGTCATCCTCGCTGTTACGGACGCTATCAGGATATCCTTGACCCTCTTCACTACCTGCCATTACTTGAGCAGCGCCCTGGAGCCTTCGACTTTAGTAAACCAATGAGGCAATGGAAACGCACGTGGCCTGCTGCTTACGATGAGATGCTGGCCGACCTGCGGCAAAAGTGGCCCAATGGTCGCGGAGTGCAAGAATTTGTGAAGATTTTAGAGTTACATCAGACCTACTCAACCGAGGTGATGCGCCAGGCCATTGAGCAAGCACTTCAGCTCCGCTGTGTCCATTTTGATGGAGTGGTCTACTGCATTCATGAGACTCTTGGCAAGGACCGCACTCCCTCCGCCGATCCTCCACAAAACCTGGATCTTTCTCACCGCCCTGATCTGGATGCGGTGGGAAAAAACCAGCGTGTGAATCTGGCGCAATATGATCAATTGTTGAAACAGTCCTGGTAAGGAAGGAGACCCGCGTATGCAACAAACCCCTCTCAAAGAGCAAGGGAGCCAAACCTTGCTCGAAATGTATCTGCGTGCGCTTGACCTGGAAGCATTTCAAGACAATTACCAAGCCTACGCCAAAGATGCGACTCGTTCTGGTCTGCCCTATGAGCGATTTTTACTGGCGCTGTGCGAAGCAGAAGTCAGTCACCGCAAAGCGCAGAAGATTGAACGGGCCATTACCGCAGCCAAGTTTCCCTTTGTCAAAGAGTTAGGCACCTACGATTTTACAGCGGTGGAGAGTATTCAAAAAACGCATGTCTTGGAACTCGCCCAAGGGGGCTATATGGAGCGGGCAGAAAATCTCTTGTTGGTGGGCACGCCTGGGTTAGGCAAAACCCACCTGGCTATTGGTCTGGCCCTGGCTGCCTGCCGACAGAACAAACGTGTGCGGTTCTACCGGACAGCAAAACTGGTGGATGAGCTGATGGTGATGCAGCACAATCTGCGCCTCTCTCGCTTTGTGGCCAAATTTGAAAAGCTTGATCTCCTGATTCTGGATGAATTGGGCTTTTTCCCCGTGGCGAAAGAGGGAAGCCAATTACTCTTCCAGTTAGTTTCCGATCTCTATGAACGAGTTTCTATCATTATCACCAGTAATTTACGATTCGCCGAGTGGAATCAGATCTTTGCGGATGAGGTGATGACCACAGCCTTTATTGATCGGTTGACGCACAAAGGCTATATTTTAGAGTTTACTGGCGAATCCTACCGCTATCGCCATCGTTTATCGCAGTCCTTCTTAGACAACGGTACCACCCCCTCAGATCCTCACTAGCCTTTCCCCTCCCCCCGGCCACCTGATTCTCTCGAATTTCTGAGAAATAGGTGGTCTATTTTGTCACTGTCAAAGTAGACCAATTTCGCCTTGCTAGTCTATTTCGTCAGTGTCAAAAGGGCCACATTTACAATATCAAAAACACCTACAAAGACAGCTTTGAAGTGCTCCTTTTGCCAAAGAGGTGACCTGATCGAGGTTGTATTCATTTGGTAACCCAGGAAATGTCTCGCTTTATGCGTCACATCAACCGCACTTCCCCATCACTTTGTTGTGAATGGATGTAGATAAGAGGGAATGTTTGATGAGACTATCT
>JBBRRN010000402.1:0-3910 GCA_038200685.1 Nitrospirales bacterium | reverse complement strand
CGGCAAGGGCAGCCTCAAGAAGATCTCCGGCAGCTCCGAATGTTTTAGTTCTCTGATACCCCGCAGCTTGCTGCGGGGAGCTTCATTATGAAAGAATAGACCGACTGACGAAAGAACTGTCCTTTCATTACACTCAGACGCCAGTATTATTGACAGTCTCGGCAGAGGATGATTTTGCGAGAAAGCATCTCTTTTCTATTGGACGAAAGCTTACCTGGTTATTCCGGCCGAGCTTCCAAGATAACCTGGAGGCGGAATTATGGGGCACAGCTTTAGGCGAATTTGAACCCCAACAGACACACGAGTTGAAACTCAATCCTTCGCCCAGCACCATCGACGACTCTTTGTATAAGGATTGCGCGATTAACAAGAAGGATTTCACTGAGTCGCTGATACTTGGTGGTGCACAGCTTACGCCGAAACCAGGTCGCCACCAACCCTACAGTCCGGTAGTCGTAGCTTATACCAGTCATAAGCTCGTTCAGAATCACAATGGCATCTTCGGAAAAATCTTCAGTGACTTTCTGACCGACTATGTCGCCTTTGTTGAGGGAAAACGCATGTGCTTAGTTACGGAGATGCTGTCACATACAGCGAAATAATCTATCGCGACTTCGACCCGAAACACGAGCGCGACTACAACTAGAGCAGAGCGCAATATGTTTTCGCAATCATGTTGATCGGCGATGATGCAGATGGTGGGCTCGTTTGCGGAGTTCGAGCGGGCCATGCTCAAAGCGCGTACCAAGGCAGGCCTGGATGCCGCGCGAAAGGATGGACGCATGGGCGGTCGGCCGCCAAAACTGAAGGTTCATCAGCAGCAGCAAATCATCAAGCTCGTGAAGACAGGCAAGAAGACTGCGGCGGACGCCGCACGCGTATTCGGTGTCCGTCCGGCCCCCGTGTCGCGGCTACTGCAGCGCCAATGACCGCTCGTCACCCGGTTGACTGTTCCTCTGCCAGCCAGACCCCGATACGCACACAGTACGCGCAGAGAGAAACTGCTTGACGTGTAGTCCTGTTGTGACTACACTTGATTATCGCAGCCACTTTCTGGGAGCACCACGATGAACACTGCTGATACGTACGTCCGCGCCCGCATTGATGCCCGCACAAAAAAACGTGCGGCCGCCGCACTGGCGGCAATGGGACTATCTACGTCCGATGCGATCCGCCTCTTGATGCTGCGCGTCGCTGATGAACGACGGCTGCCTTTTGACGTGTAAGCACCCAACGCCACCACCCGCAAAGCGCTCGCTGAGCTCGAGACAGGCCAGGGCACACGTTTTACTAGCGTCGACGCGCTCATGGCTGATTTGAATGCGGACGATTGAACGAGCCACGGCATTCAAGCGCGACTACAAACGAGTCAAGGACACTCCTCGCTACAGCAAAGACATTGATGGGCTTCTGTCGGCAATCGTGGAACGACTGGCAACTGACCACACCGTGCCGCTCCGCAACCGCGACCATGCGTTAAGCGGTCATTGGCACAGCTACCGTGAGTGTCACCTCAAGCCAGATCTCTTATTAATTTACCGTAAGCCGGATGCCGGCACGCTGCGGCTCGCGCGGCTTGGCTCGCATAGCGAGCTGTTTGAGTAATGGTTCACAAACCACATCCACACGACCCCTATCTTGAGTGGAATGGGATTGTCATGCCGTCCGCCGAGACCTGCCGCGCTCCGGCTCCCTGGCGCACCAGTCACGCCAACAAAGCCTGTCATGGCTGCTGCTGTTTCCAGTCCACCTGCGCTGCTCCGTCAGGCCACGGCTCATCACCTCCTGTTGTCCTGCGCTGGCTCTCTACTCTTTTCGAGAGAGCCAGTGAGTCCAACACACCAAGGAGGTAGCGATATGACAACTCAATCCACTAAGCGAGAGATCTATGACGCGGAACTCGTCCGATATGTGGCGGCCCGAGAGGCGTGGAATCGACAGGCGTTCGCGCCGAATGGACACGACGAGCGGACCCCCGAATGGGAGATCGAGATGGCCCGCGTGCGAGACCATTTCGCCGAGATGTGCCGCGTTGTCACGGCGGCCCGCGAGGCGCTTGACGAGAGCGATGAGCCGCGTGACTCTGAATTTGTCACGCTCCCCAGAAATCAAGATACCTGAGTTGATTGTTGCGCCCGGTCTTGGACCAGACTCCGGTCGCCCATGCGCTGTGTGGTAGCCCGTGGTTGTACCACGGGACCCAATCCCTGCGGGCCTCTTTCCTCCCGTGTTCCTCGCTACTTTCCAATGGCACATTGATTATTTCCGTCGTCATTCCCCGCCCACACCGCAAGGCGTTCCTCCTACGTGCTGCAACGCCCACGCCAGCCTGAGAAGGCGGTCATGTTCGCCGCTCAACGCACTCCGGTGCGCCTTCCGGCTTAGGGCTCTATCCTCCTGAACGTGTCGCGTGCCTCTCCCAGCTTAGTGAGAGAGCCACCCAACACGTTTTAACCGGAGGAACACATGACCACAGAAACCTATCAACACTTCGCAACAGTCCTGAACCAGCTCCTCGGCAGCGATACGGCCGTACGGCTTACCGTATCGGGATATATGCCATTGTCAGTAGAAGATATCGGCAAGAGCCCAGAGGGAAACCGTCTGATCTCGATCTGCCACTATGGAGAACAACACGGCGATCTGATGCGCGACCCGGAAATGGTCTTTGAACTCTTCACCCACGGCGAGGTGTCTGCCGCCGAACCCCTGTCGTTCCAGAACGACTATATGGGCGTGTTCCAGGAAGTGTATCGCTATGACGATGGCGACAAGAACACCCACGTCAATACGCGTCTGAAGACCGAGTTCAACTCCTTTGCCAGGACATGGTTCAGCAATCTCAAGGATCAGGGTTTCCTCGGCTATACCGCCACACGCGAAAGGCTCTCATGAGCCCTTCATTCACCATGACGCTACATCCGCGGTCGCCGTCGAGACTGATGGTACATACTTCTTTTGGTCCCTCTCCCAGATGTAGCAAATTCGTCTTTCCTCTTACCGTACCACGAGCGTGACCGGCCGGGTGGCCCGGATCCGCTGGCCCTCGGCGAGTGCCGCCTCACGTCATAGCTCCCACCATCCCAGGAAAGCTGTTAATATTCTGCTATTCCTCGCGATTCAACTCAGGCAAGGCGCGAGTCCTCGCATGCCTCTTGGAGACCTTCTTTGTTTCTCCGTCACTTACGCTGGCACCTTGGCTCTTCTCTTTAGGACATCAAGCACGAGACTATTGATGGGGATGGTTCGCCGTTCACTGTTCCTGTGACCGTAAGACGGTCACACTTTTCGGAATGGATCGACTCACTCCCATGTCAACTCCGGACGTTCCTCCATCCGCATGCCGGTATTCAATGCAATAGAACAATGTCCTTGACCCAGGATCTTGCAGCCAGGAGAAGACGCTCTTCCTCTCCTGTGCTCACCTATCCAAAACTAGACCGTTCTAGAGATTCGTCGCTGGACCACAGTATTCCAACAGTGCAGTTATGATGTTTCAGGAATTTTAAACCCCAAATAGGTCCCGTTACTAATACCCAGCAAGGCGAGCAAGGTTTCTGGAAACTCCGGCATCGACATCCCGTTTGCGAAGAAGCGAATGAAGACCGCTCCCAAGACCACAGTCCAGATGACCACTTGCACGCGATGAAAGCTCATGCCGTCCCCGTCGTTGCAGATGTCTTGCCAGAATCCAGCCGATTGAGCGGGCGCGGGCGTCAATCCCTTTCGAGGGAAAGGGGATTGGCCTCGATCGTTCGGAATCTTCTGAGGCACCGCGTGCGGACACGCCGTGCCGATCAGGGAGGCACCGTCGAAATCGACCGTGCCCAGGCTGCTCAGGATGGCGTGAACGTGCATGTTCCACACATTAGCGGCGTTCCGTTTCCACGCTCGATGACCGTTACTTCTT